>JAHCBB010000049.1 GCA_019634635.1 Verrucomicrobiia bacterium | reverse complement strand
CATTGAAATCACCAGGCGTGGTCGGAACTGGCCGCGCGATCGAGGTGGGTGTAGCCGCCGTCCACGAAGAGGATCTGACCGGTCACGTGGGACGCCCGCGCGGAGGCCATCCATAGGATCGCGGAAGCCACCTCCTCCGGGGTGGTCAGCCGGCGGCCCAGGGGCACGAGCGCCTCCACCCGCGCGCGGGCGGCGGCAGGATCCGGTTGGCCGGTGAACCAGCGCTGGTACTGGTCGGTGTCGCATTCGGCCGGAACCACGCAGTTGACCCGGACGCCGTGCGAGGCGAGGGCCAGCGCCCATTCGCGGGTCAGGGCCTCAAGCGCGCCCTTGGAGGCGGCATATCCCGAAGTGTTTCCCTGTCCGGTGGTCGCGACCTTGGAGCTGACGTTGACAATGGCGCCCCGGCTTTCCCGGAGGTGGGGACGGGCGAAATGGGTCAGCGCGTAGGCCGGCATGAGGTTCCGGCGCAGCGAGGCGAGAAATGCCGGCGGCGGGGAATTCAGGCCGACGCTGTCGTTGACGCCCGCGTTGTTCACCAACACATCCAGTCGTCCGAAGGCGGCGACGGTGGCCGCAACCGCCTGACGGCAGGCGGCATCGTCGGAAAGGTCACCGGCGATGAAGCGGCCCCCGGGGATATCAGAAGTCATCGCGTCCCCTGCGGCAGCATCCAGGTCGGCCCACGCCACCCGGGCCCCCTCGGCAGCGGCCATCCGCACCGTTGCCGCGCCAATCCCCTTGGCACCACCACTGACCAGAATGACTTTTCCGTTGAGCTCCAGATCCATGGATGACCGTGACGCAACACGCAGCGTCGGCGTCCGGCAAGCGGCAACTGGTCCGACCCCTCCTGGGTGGAGACGTGGTGCTCCGCGTCCGGGGCTTCTCTCCCGGCACGTGTGGATCGGACCGATGAGAACGTGAGTGACCGATCCCCCACCGCATCCCGAATTGCCAGCAGCCGTGAATCGGAACACGCTCCAGGCGGAATTCCAAGGAGGGCCAATACAGCGTCAATCCCCCACTGCTCGCTTCGGCCCGTCGAAGGCATTGGCCCAAATCCCGAAATCCATGAAGCCGAGGTCATCTGCGTGGTTTTTGCTGCTGTTCATCGTCGTGCGGACGGCGGGGGCGGCACCCAGCCCGAGGGAGATACCCGACGTCCTGCGATCATGGGAAACGTGGGCCACCTGGAATGATGCCCATCGGGAATGTCCGACGCCGTATTCGGATCCAAAGACTCACCGCTGTTTCTGGCCTTCCCGATTGAATCTTGAGGCGGCGCGTGCCGGCGGGAGGTTTGACCTGGGAGTGACCGTATTTGGCACCTGCTGGGTTCCCCTGCCCGGCGGGCCCGGGCAGTGGCCGGCCGCGGTCCGGTCGAATGGAGTGCCCATCCCGGTGATCGAGCGCGGTGGGCAGCCGTCGGTCCGCCTCGATCCCGGCCGGGTGCAGCTGGAGGGAATTCTGCCATGGAACGAAATTCCACAGAGCCTGCAACTCCCGCGCGAAATCGGCATCCTCAACCTCGTCCTCGACGGCCGGGGTGTGGAAGCGCCCATGTGGGATGCCGGTGGCCTGCTGTGGCTGAAACGCGACGCATTGGCGGAATCGGGAGAGCGCAATTTCGTCTCGGTGAAGCTCTACACGTTGCTGGAGGATGGCATTCCCCTCTGGTTGCGGCAGGAGGTCGAGTTGATGGTTTCCGGCCAGAGCCGCGAGGAGGATCTGGGAGGCGTCGTGCCCGAAGGCTGGAAACTGGCGGCGGTCGCGTCGGGACTTCCGGTGGCTGTGGACGACTCCGGCCGCATGCGAGTCCAGGTGCGGCCGGGGAAGTGGACGGTCCGGACCGAATCCTTCCGCCTCGATGATCCGCGCGCGCTTCGTTATGCGCCGGAGGTCCCGCCGGCCGTTTCCGAGGGGTTGCTCGCATTCCGGGCGCGGCCGGATTTCCGGGTGCTCGAGATCGTCGGGCCGCCGGCCGTGGATGCCTCCCAGACCGCCATGCCGGATTCATGGCGCCAGCTGCCGATTTACCGTTGGGACACCGCAGCGGCAGTCCAGTTGGAGCAACGCCTTCGCGGCATGGGGGACCAGTCGCCCGCAGGATTGAACATTCTCCGCGAATGGTGGCTGGATGAGACGGGCAGCGGACTGACGTTTCGGGACCGGATCACGGGCACCTTGCAGGAGCGGTGGCGTCTGGATGTGGCACCCGGGGAGGATCTGGGGTCCGTGCTCAGCGGTGGCCAGGGTCAGCTCATCACCCGAAATCCACAGAACGGTGCCGCCGGGGTCGAGTTGCGAACCCGGGGGCTGGATCTCGAAGCCGCAGGCAGGATGGCGCGATCCCGGGACCTGCCGGCGACCGGCTGGCAGGCGGATGCCGACCATCTGGACATCGTCCTGAACCTGCCACCCGGCTGGCGGCTATTCGCGCTATGGGGCGCGGACCGCGTGCGGGGCGACTGGCTGACGGCATGGTCGCTGCTGGATCTATTCCTGCTGCTGGTGTTCACCCTCGCGATCTTTCGCCTTTGGGGCGTGGGGCCCGCGGTGCTGGCGTTCCTGGCTTTTGGACTTTCGTATCACGAGCCCGGATCCCCGCGATACCTCTGGCTGGCGCTGTTGATCCCGCTGGCGCTGCGGGACCGGGTCCCCGCAGGGCGTGCCCGACAGGCGGTGACGGCAGTCCTGTGGATTGCCGTCAGCGCCTTGGTTCTGAGGTTGGTTCCGTATCTGGCCTCGCAGGTGCAGCAGGCGCTGTATCCACAACTGGAACCGGTCGCGCGGGCCCATGGTTCTTCATCCGGATGGTTCCCCGGGAAATCCACGAGGGATGGGGACGACGGCTCGGTGCTGGCGCGGCGTCATGGCGCGATCCCGGAAAATGCCCCGGCGGCCACGGCTCAGGTCCTGGAAGCCGAGAACCTCCGGCAGGACGCCAGGGCACGGATTCAGACTGGACCCGGTGTCCCGGAATGGTCCTGGCGGGTGGTCGAGTTCGGATGGAACGGCCCGGTTCAAGCATCGCAACGGGTCCGCCCCATTTTGATTCCAGTGGGGCTGGAACGGGTGTTGACGGTTCTCCGGGTCGTCTTGTTGTTGGGACTGGCGACGGTGCTCTTGCGCTCACGGGGCCGGTCCACTGCGCGTCCCCCAACGATCAAGCCGGCGATCGCCGTGGTCGCGCTATTGTGGACCTTGACCGCACCGGGGATCGCGCGGGCGCAGGATGCGGGCCGGGTCGTGGGGGGACCCGTGGATGCAACTCCAGCACCGACCCTGACGCTCATTCCCGATTCGGCGACCCTGGGATTGCTCCGGGAACGGCTGCTGGAGCCTTCGGATGCCTTCCCGAACGCCGCAGACATTTCGTGGGCGACCCTGTCCCTCGACGGAGGACATCTGGTCCTGGAGGTGGAGGTCCATGCAGCGCTGCGGACGGCGGTGCCGCTGCCGGGACGCCTGCCGGCATGGTCTCCGCTGACGGTTACCGTGGACGAATCCCAGGCGATGGCGCTGCGGCGGGACGACGGATTCCTGTGGGTGGTGGTTCCGGGTGGGATCCACCGGGTGCGGGTTGAGGGGCAGTTGGGAACGGCGTCGGACTGGGAGTGGTCGTTCCTGCTTCGGCCACGCCGGGTGGCGATCACGGCTCCGGATTGGACCTTCAGCGGCGTCCGCCCCGACGGAGTTCCGGATGCGCAGGTGTTCTTTTCCCCACGCCAGCGGTCGGCGCTCAGCGAGGCCACGTATGAGCGTCAGGAACTCCAGCCGATTGTGTCCGTGAACCGCCGCCTGGAGTTGGGCCTCGTCTGGCAGGTGCACACGGTCGTCACGCGTCTGTCGCCTCCCGGCAAGGCGGTATCGGTCCGTGTCCCGTTGCTGCCCGACGAGAATGTCTACTCGCCCGGTGCCGTCGTGATGGACGGCCAAATCGAGGTGCGCCTCGGAGCGCAGGAAACCTCGTTTCAATGGGAGGGCGGCCTGACCCCGACCAACCGTCTCCCGATGGTGACTCGGGGTGACGACGCCTGGGTTGAGCGGTGGGAACTGGTCGCGTCGCCGGTGTGGAACATCGCGCTGAACGGGCTGGCGCCGTTGTTTGAGTCGGGTTCGATGGAACTGGTGCCGGTTTGGAGGCCGTGGCCCGGGGAGGCCGTGACCCTGGAGATCAGCCGTCCAGCGGCGAGTGCCGGGGCGACGGTGACCGTGGACCGCGCCTTGCATGAACTGACCCTCGGGCGGCGCCAGCGGGTGTCCAGGCTTGATCTGGTCCTCCGTTCCAGTCTTGCGGAGGACTTCCCGGTCGAATTGCCGCCGGGTGCGGAGATCACCGCGCTGACCCAGTCCGGAGGTGCAATCCCGGCGCGAGTGGATGGCGGCCGACTGGTCATTCCGCTTCGACCCGGGGAGCAAACGCTCTCCATCGCGTGGAAGGTCAACCAGTCGCTGGGCTGGCGTGCCCGGGCTGGAGAGGTCCGCCTGGCGGTCGAAAGCGTCAATGTGGATACCGTGATCGTGGTGCCGGACGACCGGTGGGTCCTCTGGACGGCGGGGCCGCAGCGCGGGCCCGCGGTTCGCTTCTGGGTCCTGTTGATCGCGGCGCTGCTGGCGGCGATGGCCCTGGGGCGCGCGGCCCGCTCCCCGCTGCGGTCGTGGGCGTGGATCCTCCTGGTGATCGGGCTGACCCAGGTGCCGATCCCGGCGGCGATGGCGGTGATTGCCTGGCTGTTTTTCCTGGCTTGGCGCGGCCTGCCGGTGTTTCAGCGGCTCCCGGATGCCGGGTACAACCTGCTGCAGGTGATGCTGGTGCTCATGACGGTTGTCGCCATGGGGATCCTGCTCGCGGCGGTGAGCGGAGGTCTGCTGGGCAGTCCGGAGATGTTCATCACCGGAAACGGCTCTTCGCGGAACACGTTGCGATGGTTTCAGGATCGGAGCGGTCCGCTACTGCCCCGTCCCCAGGTCTGGTCCATCTCGATCTGGTGGTACCGCCTCCTCATGCTGGCGTGGGCGCTTTGGCTCGCGGCATCGCTGGTCTCCTGGCTCCGGCTTGGCTGGCGCCATTTCGGCACCGGCGGATTCTTCCGGCGGGGTCGTCCGGCCCCTGCCGCCCCGCCGCCCTTCGCCTCGTCCGCGTGACGGGACGCACGAACTGGCGAATGAAATCCGGCCGGCCACCGGGGATTGCTGGCGCTCGGGCCGGTGACGAATCAGGGTGGGGGGCATGAAGGTGTTGAGCCATGTGTCCCCCGAAGGGGAGGCCCGGATGGTGGATGTGTCGCGGAAGCCGGCGATGTTCCGAGAGGCGGTCGCCACCGGCGCAATCCATCTGCAACCCGGCACCCTGGACCTCATCGAATCGCACCAGATCGCCAAGGGGCACGTCCTGGCAACGGCGCGGCTTGCGGGGATCCTTGCCGCCAAGAAGACAGGCGAACTGATCCCGCTCTGTCATCCGCTGCCCCTGACACATTGTGCGGTGGATTTCGAGATTCCTCCGACCCGCGATCGGATCTCGATCAGCGCATCGGCCCGCCTGACTGCCGCCACGGGGGTTGAAATGGAGGCGCTCACGGCGGTGTCGGTCGCGGCCCTCACCATTTACGACATGTGCAAGGCCGTGGATGCGTCCATGCAGATCGGCGGCATCCGGTTGGTGAGCAAGATCAAGCTGCCTCATCCGCCGGAGGGTGCCTGATTGGAGCCACGAGCCCGGGGGGGGTAACCCGGGGGTGGCGACGGCCACACCCGCGCGACACACTCCGGCGATTTTGAGCGGGATTTTCCGAAACGGCGGCGAGCGCCATTGAGATCCATTGAATGAAATATTTCTCGCGGGGTTTCGTCCGGATTCACAGGCTTGCCAGCCATGCCGTCCATTGAACGGGACATCGTCGTCCGATGGCGCCACCAGGTGCACTTCACCGAGGGGGTGTTTGCGCCTGGCAATGAGGCGTTGCGCGACGTGCTGGCCCCGGGGCGCCCGGGACGTCCGGCGCTTGCGCTGGTGATTGTGGATGAAGCGCTGGCCGAGGCGCGTCCTGACCTGCTGCCCTCGATCCACCGCTACTTTGCGGCGCATCCGGAGGCCATCCGGCTGGCCGGCCCGCCGGTCAGCATCATCGGAGGCGAGGCGGTCAAGAACGCCTACTTCCGGGTGTCGGAGATTCACGCCCAGATTGACCGGCACCACATGGACCGGCACAACTACCTGCTCGCGGTGGGCGGCGGGGCGTTGCTGGACATGGTCGGCCTGGCGGCGGCAACGGCCCACCGGGGGATCCGGTTGGTGCGCATTCCGACCACCACGCTGGCGCAGGACGACTCGGGCGTCGGGGTGAAGAACGGCATCAACGCGTTCGGGAAGAAAAACTTCATCGGCACTTTCGCCCCGCCCTTTGCGGTCATCAACGACTTCGACCTGCTGTCCACACTGTCCGACCGCGACAAGCGGGCGGGCTATGTCGAGGCGGTCAAGGTGGCCAGCATCCGGGACCGCGTGTTTTTTGAGTGGATCGAATCGGTCGCCGGGGCGCTGGCGCGTTTCGAGTCGGAGGCGATGAAGCGCCTGATTTTCCGGAGCGCCGAGCTGCACCTGAACCACATCGCCACCGGCGGGGATCCCTTCGAGATGGGCAGTGCGCGACCGCTGGATTTCGGCCACTGGTCGGCGCACAAGCTGGAGCAGCTCTCGGAGTACCGGCTCCGCCATGGCGAGGCGGTGGCCATCGGCATTGCCCTGGACGTCACGTATGCGCGGCTCCTCGGTTTGCTGGCGGCGGCGGATGCCGGGAGGATCCTCGACCTGCTGGACCGTCTGGGATTTGAGCTCTTTGCCGGTGAGCTGCTGCACGAGGATGACCGAGGCCAGCTGCTCGTGGTCAGCGGCCTGGAGGAATTCCGGGAGCATCTGGGGGGCGATCTTTGCGTCACCCTGCCCCAGGCGCTGGGCTGCGGCATGGAGGTTCATGAGATGGACCTGCCATTGGTGAGCCGCGCGATTGACGAGCTGCGCCGCCGGCATCATGCCCGACCGGGCGCGATCCTTCGGGCGCGCACCCCCTGAGCCGCCGGTGCGGATTCCCGGCCGCCGGGCGATGGGCCTCCGCTGTCGGAATGTCACCGGATCGTCACTTCGATGCGGGCTGGTGACCGGTGCAGGGTGTCGCGTTCCGCGATTCCATGCCGAAGGAAAAGCTCAGCCTGTTGTTCCTCGTCCTGCTCGTCGGCACCGCCGGGAGCTTCGTGCACTGGGGGTTGGGCTACATCACGCCGGGCACCGGCGTGGTCTTCCTGCTGGCGACCGCCTTTGGCCTATTCATGGCATTCAATGTCGGCGGGAACGACGTGGCCAATTCCTTTGGCACCAGCGTCGGGGCGGGGACCCTGACCCTCCGGCAGGCGCTCATCGTCGCCGCCATCTTCGAGGCCAGCGGGGCCATGCTCGCGGGGGGGGCCGTCACGCAGACGATCCGGAGCGGCATTGTGAACCTGGAGGACCTGAAGGGTCTCCCGGAGTTCCGTCCGATGGAGCTGGTCCATGTGATGATGGCCGCGCTGCTCGCCTCGGGCCTCTGGCTGCTGGTGGCCACCCGTTGCGGTTGGCCGGTGTCCACCACCCACGCCATCGTGGGAGGCATCGTCGGTGGCGCCCTGATGCTCGGATTCCTTCGTGGCGGTCCCGCGGCGACCCTCAGCCTGGTGCGATGGCGGCAGATCGGGACGATCGTGATTTCGTGGGTGGCTTCGCCCGTCCTGGGCGCCGCCGCCGCCGCGGTGCTCTTCGGGGCGATCAAGCGGTACATCCTGCATTACAACGAAACGGCGGAGCACAAGCTGCGCGACATCCGTCAACGCCGCATGGACCTCAAGCAGGGGCACAAGGAGGCCTTCGAGCGGATGGCCGAGCTGCAGCAGATCGCCTACACGCAGGCCATGTCGCGCGATGCGGCGCAGGTGCTCTCCAGCGACCGGCTCGGAGAGGACGATTTCGAGTCCGAGTACTACCGCGCCATGCACCGGCTCGAAAAGGAGCGCGAAGAGATCAACTCCCACCAGGCCCTCGAATGGTTTGTCCCAAGCCTGGCCGCCGCCGGCTCGTTCGTCATTACGGCCATGGTCCTGTTCAAGGGGCTTCAGCACCTGCACCTCGGCCTCACCCTGGTCCACAACCTCCTGATCATGCTCATGGTGGCGGCAACGGTCTGGATGGTGATCCACATTTTCGCCCGCTCGCAGAAGGAGCGCTCGCTTGAGCGGTCCACCTTTCTCCTGTTCAGCTGGATGCAGGTGTTCACGGCGTCCGGCTTCGCCTTCAGCCACGGATCCAATGACATCGCCAACGCCATCGGGCCCTTCGCCGCCGTGCTCGACGTGCTGCATTCCGGGGCGATCAACTCGACGGCACCGGTGCCGTCCGTGGCGCTTCTGGCCTTCGGCGTGGCCATGTGTGCCGGGCTCTGGTTCATCGGTCGCGAGGTCATCGCCACCATTGGCACCAACCTGACGCAAATTCATCCGGCGTCGGGCTTCTCCGCGGAACTCTCGGCGGCGGCGGTCGTGATGATGGCCTCCGCGCTGGGCATTCCCGTTTCGTCCACACATATCCTGGTGGGGGCCGTGCTGGGCATCGGACTGGTCAATCGCGCCGCGAACTGGGGCCTGATGCGGCCAATCGCCCTGGCGTGGGTGATCACCCTGCCGGCATCCGCGCTGTTGAGTGCGACCGCCTTCCTGGTGCTGCGGCGTGTCTTCTGACGGAGCGTCGCCCGCGATCACTTCAGAATCCGGCCGGCGGCTGCGGCTTCCGCACGGTCCACGGCACGCCGGGTGACCGTGGCCCAGTCCAGATCTGCGGCAACCCGTTCCGCCGCGGCCCGGCCCAGACGCCGCCGTTCGGCATCCGGAGTCTCCAACCAGGACAGCACGGTGGCGGCGAAGGTGGGGGCGTCGAAACGGCTGAACCGGATGGCCAGCTCCCGGGCGAAATAGCCCTTCAGGTTTTCCAGCGGCGTGCTGGCGACCGGAACCCCGCAGGCCAGGTATTCCACGGCCTTCGCCACAAACGCGCAGTGGGTGCCGTTGGATTCCTCGTAGGGCACCAGTCCCACCGTCGCCCGCCCCACCTCGCGCGCCACCTCGTGGTAGGGGACGAATCCGGGTGTCTCAACCCGGACCCCGGGAATCCGGGTTCGAAGCTGTGTTACGAATCCGTTCAGCACCGGAGTCCGGCGGCCCACCAGCCGCAACATTGCATCCGGACGCGCCGTGGCGACCCGCACCATGGCCTCCATGGCGATCGGGCCCAGGTGATGGCGGTCAAAGGAGCCGTGCATCTGCACCACCGGTGGACCCGGGGATGCGGTGGCGGTGAGATCCGGACGGAACAGTGCGGCATCAAATCCGTACTGGATGGTCTCGATGCGTTCCCGGGGATACCCGGTGGAGGCGAACCGGTCGGCGAGCGGTTGGGAGACCGTCAGAATGCCCTCCACGCGGTAGCGCCGGGGCAGCGACAGCTCGAAGTGCGTGAGACGGCGGACCACGGGACGGGGCATCACCCACGGAGGCCACGTCTCCATGAACCCGGTGAGGTAATCGAGGAAGTTGAGCACCACCGGGATTTGAAGACGCCGCCGCAGCCGGCCCGCGGCCACCGCGGACAGGGTGTGCTGGGCAAAGATCAGGTCCCAGGGTGCGCGGGAACCTCCTGCGCCAGCCGCTGCGGTGCGCACGAGCCGTTCCAGCGCTCCCGGATACAGCAGGTACTTGAGATTGCGCAGGCGCGCATAGCGGCCCATGCGCCAGCGGGTGAACGGCGTCACCCGGATCCCGAAACGGGTGGCGACGGCATCGGATTCCGGAAACGCGGGACAGAACACCTGAACCTCGTGGCCGCGGCGGACGAACTCACGGATCAGGTAGGGGGCCTCGGCGGATCCACCCCCGCTGGGAGGGTGGAACGGCTCATGGGTCAGGAAGGCAACGCGCATGCCGGGAGGAACGAGGAATCACGGCACGGCTTCGCGGCCGGTGCCCGGCACATGCAGCGGCACATGCACAGCGGTGCGTTCGAGGCGTGTGTGACGTGAATGGCGCGTCCGCGGCATGAGGGTTCGATCTCCGGTTGCCCTCCCCGGCATCAGTCGAGCGCGCGGAGGAATCGTTCGAGGATCGCGGTGCCGCGGTCCAGGCTGGTGAGGGAGATCCACTCATCCCGCGTGTGCGCCTGGCGGATGTCGCCGGGGCCGAACACGACGGCCGGCGTTCCTCCCGCCGCCAGCGGGGCCGCGTCGCAGAAGTAGTGCACCCCCAGCGTCCGGCGGCGTCCGGCGGCCCGGCAAAGCGCCTGCACCAAGGGTTGCCGCGGATTCGTCTCGAGCGGCGGACAGGGCGCCAGCTGGAGTTTGGAAAATCGGGCTCGAAGTCCGGCACTGCGCAGGAGGGCACGGATCTCCCGGCGCACCGTGGCCTCGGTCTCGCCGGGCAGCGTCCGCCGATCCAGCGTGATCCCGCAGTCCTCAGGGACGATGTTGGGCTGGGTGCCACCGCGGATGGAGCCGACACTGACCGTCGGACTGCCCAGCAGCGGATGCCGCCGCCGCTTCAGCTGGGCGCCGTAGCGTGTTTCAAGCAGGTCCACGACCCGGGCCATTTCGTGGACGGCGTTGCGCCCGAGGTGCGGGGTGGCCCCGTGGGCGCTGCGTCCGTGCGTTCGGAGTTCCAGCCATACATCACCCTTGTGGGCGGTGATCACCTCCAGTTGTGTGGGCTCGCCCACGATGGCCAGGGCAGCGGGGTCGCCGTGGTGGGCGTGGTGACGCGACCCGAGTTGCCCGTTTTCCTCGTCCACCAGCCCGGCAAACACGATCTCGGTTTCGGTTGGGCGGCGTCCATCCCGGGCAACCGCTGAAAGTGCGGCCAGCATGGCGGCGACGCAGCCCTTTGTGTCGCAGGCCCCGCGGCCCCGGAGGCGTCCACCGGTCACGGTGGGGATCAGCAGTTCATCGAGGGCGGGGAAGCCCACCGTGTCCAGATGGGGCGCCAGGAGAATCCGGCGCCGGACCATTCCCGGAGGGGTGAGGCGGGCCAGCACATTGGCGCGTCCGGCCGTCACCGGTTGCATCCGGGCGTCGAGACCCGCCTGTCGTGCACGTTCCAGCAGGAACTCCGCGATCGCGGCCTCACCTGCGCGCGCGTCGCCCGCGGGCAGGAAGGCCGGATTCACGCTGGGAATCGCGACCAGTTCCCGCAGCAGGCGGGCGGTTGAGGACAATCGGCTCACGAACGCCGGACAGGATATTGCCTGCGATCGCTCGTGGCACTGCCAAAGGTGGGAGCGCGATGGGGTGAATCGCGGGCATTGGCCGAATGACGAATCACCGGCCCACTAAAGCCCGGCCCGCTCCCGCGACCTGTGCGAGTGTCGTCCGTCCGGGACGATTCGGATCGCCGGCAAACGGAGGGCGAGGGCGTCGGGACGCCCCTCCTTCAACTGGTAGGCCCGGTTGGGCTCGATGTCGTCAAAGGTCTGGCGATGTCCCGACCCGGGCCAGACGACCTCCACGGAGGTGACCGCCGTCGCCTGGCCGAGGCCGATCTCCTGCCGCAGCGGCGAGGAGCCGAAGCTGCCGCCGCTGTTGACCGTCTTGAAGATGCGGCGGGGTCCATCCGGGGTTTGCACCTCGACGCGGATGCGCGCGCCGATGGCCGCGCGGTTGGCCCGCGTGCCCACGAGCGACAGCTTGAGCCAGTGATTGGTGGTTCCGGGATTCAGGAAGAGCGCGTTGCGGTAGTTGTCGCCCGGAAAGGCGCCGCCCATCACCGCGTAGACGTCCTGATCGCCATCGTGATCCAGATCGGCAAAGGCAATGCCGTGGCCCTTTTGGAGGTGCCCGAACCCGCCGGCGGTCGTGACCTCCTGAAAGTAGCGGCCCCCGTCATTTCGGAACATGCGGTTGGGAATGAGCGTGGTCAGGTCGGGATCCCCCGTGGCCAGGTACATGTCGAGCCAGCCGTCGTTGTCGAGGTCTCCGAAATTGCATCCCATGGCGTGGGACAGGCGGTTCATGCCGGTCGCCACCGTGACGTCGGTGAAGGTGCCGTCGCCGTTGTTGCGATACAGCTTCGGCAGGGCGCCCTGGTGGGGCAGGCCGAGATAGTCCGCCGCCACGTCGCCAACGCCGCGGATCCGGTAGCCGAACGCCACCAGATCCTCGTGACCATCGTTGTCGAAGTCGAAGAACCACGTGGCGAAGCTCAAAACCGTATCCGAGACGCGGGCGGCCCGGGATACATCGGTGAACTTCCATGGCGACCCGGGGCCGGCTGCGGGATCCTGCGGGCCCTCGTTTCGCAGCAGGACGTTGGGACCGTCGAGGCAGGACAGGTACAGGTCTGGCCTTCCGTCGCCGTCATAATCCGCGCAGGCCACTCCCTTCACGAAGCGTCGCAGGGCCAATCCGGCAGCGGCGCCGCATTCGGTGAACGTGCCGTCGCCGTTGTTCCGGAAGAGTTCGCAGGGATCCGGATCGTCGGGATCCGTGGATTCATTGCCTACAAACACGTCGAGCCAGCCGTCACCGTCAAAGTCGAACCAGACCGACGTCTGTGTTGGCCGCCTGGAGAACAATCCGACCTCCTCGGTCACGTCGGAGAAGGTGCCGTCGCCGTTGTTGCGCAACAGCGAATTGGGGATCCGGCCCGCCTTGGCCAGCCAGCCGCCCCGGAGCATCCAGACGTCCAGGTGGCCGTCGTTGTTGTAGTCGGTCTGCTGGATATTGAGGCCCCCCACCAGTCCGGCAAGCCCCGCCTCCACGGTCCTCTCGGTAAAGGTGCCGTCGCCGCCATTGCGGAATAGGCGGAGTTGTCCGTCGAGGCCCCACGCCGAGACCATCACGTCCAGGAATCCGTCGTTGTCGAAGTCATCCACGATGCAGCCGCCTGCCAGGTCGTCCACATCCAGCCCCAGCGATCCGGCGACCTCGGGGAATCGCGGCAGCGGGTACTCCGACGCAAACACCTTGGGCGGGATCAGCCAGCGGGCCGGCACCTTGTCGGGCCATTCCCCAAGCGTCATGTAGGCGAGGTTGAGCAGCCAGCGGCTGCCGGGATCTCCAGGGAATTCGTTCAACTGTTCGGTCAGCAGCGGGATGGCGCTCCGTGAGCCGCGAGGCAGCCGGTGCCAGCCCCCGGGTTCGATCGGGAACAGGCACGATTCCGCGGTGTGGTTGGCCTGGCAGTTTTCCTGTTCTCCCAGTCGGAGGTGCGCAATGGCCTTGCGCATGCGGAGCTCAACCGCCGCCCGGCCTTCAATCCGGCCGCCCGAAGTCGCCACTTCCCGTTCGATGGCCTCCCAGGTGTCCAACGCCTCCAGTGTGCGCCCGCACAGCAGTTGCTGGTAGGCGAGGTGATAGCGGATCGGGATCTGTTGCTGGGCATTCGTGGCCAGGGCCAGGGCCTTCCGAAGGCGTGTGAGCTGTCCTTCGGCGAGGTAAGACATGGCCCGCGGATCCGCGGTCTCGCGAACGCGCTCCAAATGCTGGACCATCCGGAGCGTCCCCGGATGACGGGCCGGCACCGGAGCGGTCCCGCTGGCTGCCCGGCCGACGTCGGCGAATCCCAGGAGGGCAAGACAGACTGCGAGCCACCATCCGCCCGGGGAAGCCCCCAACCGCATACCGCTCCAAACAACAACCATGCGAGCAACTTAGCACGTCCACAGCCGATGCCTTGTTGCAGGGTGTGGTCAGCCGCAGGTTTGCCGGGTGAACCGGTCTGATCCGCGGGTGAACCGTGGTTACGTGACGGCACCGATCCTGGGAATCGGGCCGGACAAGGTGACGCACAGGTCGCGCAACGGGCCGGGCCGGACGGGTCCCCGGGGCCTGGAATCGCCGACGAGAGTTCGTTCGGAGCGATCAGAGCCGGGGTGGTGCCGGCTTGAGGGGCGGTTTCACAGGATCAAGACCGCGCACGCGGACCGGGCGGCGATACACCTTGTCCGCACAGGTGACGTAGAGCTGGTCAAACTCCGGTCCACCCAGCACCACGTTGGAAAGCCAGCGCGGTTGCGGCTTCGACACGATGCCGTTCACCCGGCCGGCCTGATCGCAGAACTGGAGGCCCATTTCGGTGGTCACGTAGAGGCGTCCGTCACGATCCAGGGTCATGCCATCCGCGCCGCTCTGGGTGGAGCCGTCCACCAGGTGGAGATGATGGTAGCGCTGCTTGTACGCGAGCGAGCCGTCGTCCTGAACCTGGAACGACCACACGAACGCGCCGCGGGTGTCGCTGACAAACAGCAAACTCTGGTCGGGGGAAAGGCGGACGCCGTTGGGGAAGTTGATTCCCTCGTCCACGACGCGCTTCTCTCCGTCCGGGGTGACCAGCCAGACACGCTTTTGCGAGGGTTCGGTGACGTACAGGTTGCCGTCGTGGGTGACGCAGAGGTCGTTGCCCTCAATCCCCGTGGCGAGGACCGAGCGCACGCCATCCGGGGTGTACACGGCGATTTCACGCGACCCGCCCGCGGCGGCGAACAGACGGCCATCGGGACCGAACATCAAGCCGTTGGCCCCGCCGGTCTCCGAGGCGAAGACCGACACGGCACCATTGGCGTCCACGCGATGGATGCGTTGGTTTGGGATGTCGGTGAAGAACACCTCGCCCGCGGCATTGACGGCGGGGCCCTCGGTGAACCCGAAGCCCCCGGCCACCAGCTCCCATTCCGAATCCGGCGCGAGGATCTCGCGCACCACGGGCTGTTTCGAACGGCCTTCGGGGTTGGCGGTGATGGGCGCCGGATGATCCCGCCACAGCCAGCGGAGGGCATCGGGAAACACTTGAGTGGCCTGGAAACTGTCGTGCCCGCCGGTGCCCCAGGCGTGGCGGACGTCGTAGCCGGCGAACTCGAGCGCCCGCTGCATTTCCTGATTGGCCATCCACCAGTCCCCTCCATAAATGTTCAGGTCGTTCTCGCCGCCCTGCAGAAAGATGCGGATCGGCTTGGGTTCGACCTTGCGGATGAGGGTCGGGTAGCTGTGCCCGCCGCGCAGGCCGACGTAGGTGCCGATGCTGGTGAAGACCCTGCGGAAGGCGTCGGGCCGTTCCCACGCAGCCGTGAAGGCGCAGATGCCCCCGCTGCTGGCGCCGCCGATGGCCCGTTCGCTGGCGTTGGTGGTCAGCAGCACCCCGTGGTTCTGCTCAACGAACGGGAAAAACTCGTCCAGGAGGAATCGCGCGTAGGTGTCACCGAGCCCGTCGTATTCGTAGCTGCGGTTGAACCGGTCGAGCGCGTTGGTGGACCGCGACGGCACGCGCCCGTGCATGACAAACAGGCCGATCTGGGCCGGGATTTCCCGCTTCGCGATCAGGTTGTCCAGCACATGGACGGCCTGGTAGCCGCCGCCGTCCTGCAGCACCAGCAGGGGTGCGCGCCGGGAGCGATCCAGTTGCTGGGGGATGTAGAGCGAGTAGTCGCGGACGGTTCCCGGAAACACGCTGTTGGTGCCGGCGATGAAGGTTCCCTTGACGACGTCTCCGTGGGGCACGCCTTCCTGCCGGACGGAGTCGGGGCCGGGCGGATAGGGATTCTCGGCCGCGCGACCGGGATTCGGGGCGGAGAGCAGCAGGAACAGGAAAACAACGAGATGGCGGTGGGACCCCATGGCGGCAGGTGGTGGAATGCAAAGGAAGCCCCGGCGCCCGGCATCAGGCAAGCCGATTGGAAGAACCCGCTGCGGGCTACTTCGCCTTGATCTGGGTCCAAATCTGGTCGTAGAGCCGTGTCCTGCTTCCGAGGTCTTCGAGGAATTCGAGGCGGGCCATGACTTCGGGCGGGGGATAGACCGCCGTGTTCTTAAGCACCTCCGGCGCAATGAGGTTGCGGGCGGCGGCGTTGGGGGTTCCGGAGCGGGTGAAGGTGGAGATCCGGGCGCCCTGTCTTGGATCCAGAATCCAGTTCAAGAACTGCTCGGCAAGGTCACGGTTTGGCGCCCGGGCCGTGATGGCCAGGGTGTCGAGCCAGATTTCACTCCCTTCCTTCGGGATCACACAGCGGGTCCCGGGATTCTCCGCCATGCCACGGGCCGCGTCGCTGCTGTACACCAACGCGAGGGCCGAGGTGCCGGCCAGGACGCGGTTGCGTCCGGACACCGTGGTCTCGAAGCCGATGGCGCGCGCCTTGGCGGCCTGGACGAGGTCGCGGGCGTCGCGCAGGTGCGCGGTGTTGGTGCTGTTGAAGCTGTGTCCGCGATACTTGAGCGCGGCACCGATCGTGTCGCGGACCGAGTCGAGCAGGGTGAAGGGCCCGTAGGATGCCGTGGGATCGAAGATCGCCGCCCAGGAATCGGGCGCGGGGCGTCCGGGATCCTCCCGGTAGTACAGCACCAGGGTTCCCCACTGGTAGGGCACGGTGTAGGTGCCGGTCGGGTCAAAACTGAGGCGGGTGAACCGGGGTTCGAGGTGGCGCAGGTTTGGCAGGTTCTGCTTGCGGAGTGGTGCCAGGAGCTTGAGCTGGATCGCGGCAATGACGAGGGAATCGGGAACGCAGACGACGTCGTATTGCGATGCACCCCCGCCCTGGAGCTTCGCGAGCATGGACTCCGACTCCTCGTAGACATCCACGAAAACCTTCGCCCCGTGGGCCGCCTCGAAATCCGCCACCACTGCCGGGTCGAGGTATTCGGACCAGATCAACACGTTCAGCCGGCCGGCGGCCATTGCGGGGGTGAGCAGCAGGATGCCGAGGGTCACCGTGGCAAACCGGGCCAGGCGGGAGCACACGTTCATGGGCTCGCAAATGACCGGCGGGACGCGCGACGTCAAGCGGCGCCTGGACCGACTGAGGGCGGTGGTGCGGACGACGCTCCCCCGGCGTCCCGACCTCGCAGCAGGCGGCGGGCGGCAACCACTGCGAGCAATGAGATCACCATGATGAGCGTGGACAGGGCATGGATCTCCGGCGACAGCCCCCGGCGCACGCTCGAATAGATGAGCACTGGCAGCGTCGCCGAGCCCGGTCCGCTGAGCAGGAAACTCGTCATGAAGTCGTCAAGACTCAGCGTGAAGGCGAGCAGGGCGCCTCCCAGGATGCCGGGCATCAGGAGCGGCAGGGTCACCCTCATGAAGGCCACCGGTGCCGTCGCTCCAAGGTCCCGCGCCGCCTCCGCAAGGCGGGGATCGAGTCCCAAGGCCCGGGCGCGAACCACCAGGGCGACGAACGGGAGCTGGAAGGTGACGTGGCCCAGAATCATGATGCCGAGACCGAGTTCGCCGATCCCCAGGAACCGGCGGGTTTGTCCGAAGAAAAGAAGCAGGGCGACGGCGAGCACGATGTCCGGGAGGCACATTGGAACCCGGAGCAGTCCCTCGGCGGCGCGGCGTCCGCGAAACCGGCGGCGGGCGAGTCCGAACCCCAGCAGGGTGCCGAGCACGGTGGCGATGGACGTGCTGGCGAGTGCGACCGTGATCGAGTTGCGCGCCGCCCGCCAGGCGTCGGCGTTCTGGAAGAGCCGGACGTACCACTCCAGGGTGAATCCCTCCCAACGGGTACCGAACCGTGCGGCATTGAACGACGCCAGCGCGATGGTCGCCAGCGGCAGGTACACGAAGGCGAGCGCCAGCACGGTGGCCGCTGCAGTGAGCCAGAAGATTCCAGGGCGTCTCATGACTCCACCGCATGCGCCTCCCGGCGCCGCCGGCTCACCGCCAGCAGCAGCAACAACAACAAGGTCACACACGCCATGGCGGCCCCGAACGGCCAGTCGCGGCTGGTGCCAAACTGTTGCTGGATGGCATTGCCCACCATGAGCACCCGGGCCCCCCCAAGCAGATCGGGAACCACGAACTGTCCGGTCGCCGGAAGGAACACCAGCGCCATGCCGGCGGCCGCTCCGGGCCGGATCTGCGGCCAAAGGGCATGGCGAAAGATCCCCCAAGGTGTCGCCCCGAGGTCGGCGGCGGCATCGGCAAGGGTCCAGTCCACCTTTTCGACCGACGCATAGAGCGGCAGCACCATGAACGGCAGAAAATCGCAGACCATGCCCACCAGGACCGCCACGAGTCCCGGGTAGATCCCTGCGTCCGGTGGGATGATCCCGAATGCGGCCGCCAGCCGGGACAACGGGGCCCCCGGGGCCAGCAACACCTGCCAGCCATAGGTCCGAATCAGAAGGTTGGTCCAGAACGGCACCAACAAGAGCGTCAGCAGCGTCGCCTGCCACCGGGCGGTCCGACGGGCAATGAAGAACGCCACCGGCAGCGCACCCGCCAGGCATAACGCAGTGGTCGCGGCTCCCAGGGCCACGCTGCGGCCGAGAATTCGCGGATAGAGAGGGTCGAATCCCAGTTCAGTGCGTCCTGCGAGGCGCGCGTAGTTTTCCAGCGTCCACGGCAGTCCGAAATCTCCGTAATCCCCGCGTGTCAGGAAGCTCACCACCGCCAATCCGGCCATGGGCAGCCCGAGGAACACGCCCATCCAGAGGAGCGCGGGTCCTGCGGTCAGGAGCGCGGCACGGACGGTGGCCGGACGGTTTGCGGGGATCATTCGGTGAGCACGGAAATCCGCCGTGGATCCACGGCGAGGCGCAGGAGGGAGCCGACAGCGTGGGACGCCTCCGTCGTGGCTCCGGTCGGGAGGGTCAGCAGGACGGGTTGCGTTCCCGCTTCGGCCATGCAGGCCGAAGTGGCTCCGGTGAACGTTCGCCGGGCCAGAACAGCGCTGAAGGCATTCGGGGAATCACTGCCGGCCAGCGTGACGGCTTCCGGACGAAACGCGGCCCATACCGGTCCCGACACCTGGGGCGTGTCGGCGACGCGCCAGCGTCCCAGCGCCGACTCGATCTCGCCGGGGGCCACGACGCGCGCCGGGACGAGATTGCACTCCCCAAGGAACCCGGCGACGAACCGGGTGGCGGGATGCCGGTAGAGCATTTCCCCCGGCCCGACCTGCTCGATGCGCCCCTCCCGCATCAGGGCCAACCGGTCGCTCAGCGACAGCGCCTCCTCCCGGTCATGGGTGACGAGCACAAAGGTGATGCCCAGGCGCCGCTGAAGCGCGTGAAGGCCCTCGCGCAATTGGCGGCGGAGCTGTGGATCCAGTGCGGCCAGGGGTTCGTCGAGCAACAGCACGCGGGGTTCGTTGACGAGGGCCCGGGCAAGCGCGACCCGCTGCTGCTGGCCGCCGGAGAGCTGGTGCGGACGCCTCCCGGCCAGTTCGCCGATCTCGCACAACTCGAGCGCTGCCGCGGCCCGCCGCGCGGCCTCGGGCGGTGCCACCCGCTTCATGCGCAGTCCGAAGAGGACGTTCTCCCGCACGGTGAGGTGCGGGAACAAGGCATAGGATTGAAAGACCGTGTTGACCGGGCGGGCGTGGGGCGGCAGGCGGAGCGCATCGGCTCCATGCAGGTGCAGGCTTCCGGCATCCGGTTGATCGAGTCCGGCGAGGAGGCGCAGCAGGGTCGTCTTGCCGCAGCCCGACGCGCCGAGGAGGGTGAAAAACTCTCCGGGACGAACGTCAAGTGTCACGCCGTCCAGGGCGGTCACCCCGCCAAAACGGCGGATCAGGCCCCGGGCGGCAATGGCGGGGATCTCGGGATCGGCGGACATCGGGCCCTGACGCCAGCATGCGGGAAGCGGCGCCGGGGGCGAGCGCCAACTGGCACCAGCGGCCCGCCTGTCGCGACTCGTTCAAGCCGGATCCGGGGGGGCGGCAACGGTCACCCCGGGGATTTGGTTTGGGCGCAAGATCCCGAAAACGCTCCCCGCCAGTGAGGCACAGAATTCCTTCGCGTCTTCACGCCAGATGCCATGCCTTGCGTCTCGTCTTCCGGCCAGAGAGCGGCAAGAGGAACGCACAGAGGACCTGGAACATTGTTTACCCGACCGGTTGGGCCGTCGTCTTACCACGTCACGCGCCTCAGTCCGCGTACCCTGTCGAAGTGTACGTGACGGCTGGCCACCGCCAGTTGGTGTTGCCGGCAGAGTGCGGCAATCCAGATGTCGTTCTCGGGAATGGGTGTCGCCGCGGCGCGGAGTTCCTCGCGGATGTTGGCGTAAGGGTCCGCGGTGTCTCCATCCACCACCGCGAGCACGCACGCAGGTTGCTTTCACCGCTTCAATCCACCGCTCCAGCTTCGGTCGTTCTCGTGACCGGCAGATGCCAAACAGAAACTCACCGAGCGCCACCACGGGCAGGTGCCCAAGCCGGTCCGTGGGCAGGACGCGCAGCAATGCCGCATCCGCCTCAACGCGGGAAAACTCCGCGTCAATCGTGGCCTGGATGCGCCGCATTCGCCAGGCTGCTGTGGTCAGCCCGCGATTGTCATGGCAGCGCCGACCCGGTGAACTCCGGAGGTGGGCAAACGGACACGTCATGGGTACCGAAGCGTTTCGTGTATCCCTGCGATCCCAAGGGGCTGAACAGATAGTTGCGTCCCTTCGGATAGTGGCTGCGAAAGGCATGCAACGCGTCGGCCTCGAATGCGTCGCTGCTCCATTTGCATTCGATCACATCCACTTCATCCCGGCCCCGTGCCAACACGAAATCCACCTCGCGCCCCTGCTTGTCCCGCCAGTAGCGCACCGGCGTTTCGGGGAAGTGCGCCTGCAAGTGTTCGAGGACCACGTGCTCCCACAGCAACCCGCAGTCGTCGGACCGGAGCGGCTCCCACCCGCGCGCCCAGCTCACGAAACCGGTGTCAAACGCGTACACCTTCGGTTGCCGGACAATCTCGTTCTGGCCGCCGCCGTGAAATGGCCGCAGCAGGGTGACCGCATGGGTGATTTCGAGCGCACGCAGATGGCTCTCGACCGTCGGACGCGTGATGCCCACCGCGCTGGCAGCCTTGGTTTGTTCGAACTGCCCGCCGCTCTGCCGCAGACAGTATTCGAAGAAGGTGTTGAATCGGTTCACATCCCGAAAACCAAACAAACGCTGGATGTCCCGCGCGAAGAACGAATCCATCCACTCACGGTAAAACGATGCCTTCTTGGCGTTTGCCAGGAGCGCAGGCGGCAGGCCGCCGTGAAGCAGTCGTCGCGCCAGTGTGGCATTGCCGAAGGCCGTCAGTTCCTCCAGCAGCACCGGAACCAAAGGCACCAGGCGCTTGCGCCCCGCAAGCGTGTCCCGGAATTTCCGACTGGCCGCCAGGGTTGAGGATCCGGTGGCCAGAATCTTGAGCCGGGGAAATTCGTCTGCGCCCACCTTTAGCAACCGTGCCGGATCACGCAGTTGATGGATTTCATCAAAGATCGCCACCTCCTTCTCGCAGGAGCGGAAGAACCGCAGCGGATCGCGCACCTGGTCCTCCACTTCAGGTAGGTCGCAGTTCATGTAGAGCGTGCGGTCTTCGCCCAACTGCCGCGCCAGAGTCGTCTTCCCCGCCCTTCGGACCCCGCACAACCAGACAATGGGTGCCTCCCCCCAGGCATCCGCAATCCGCTGCTGCCAGAACGGCCTTGGAATCATGCTAGCGAACTATACGTTTGAGTCTACCAGATGTAAAGTATGGTAGCGAGATGACCAAACAATCGAATCATCGTCCGCCGCCGCCCTTCCGACCAGCCCGCGCGTCGCGAAGCCGTCACGGAATGCGGCAGTCCTCTGCCGCGCTTGCTTCCCGGAACAGGCGGTTCGGATTCCCGGACATCCTCTTCGGGTCACGAGGCCGACAGCCCGATGGAACGTGGTCAGTGGCTGAATGCTTGTCGTGCTTTCTGGATGAGGTCCAACGGTGCCCCGACCTGCTGTCCCATCTGCAGGGGATTGTGGCTGGTCCGTCTGCTCCCGCCGCACCACCGCAACTTCAACAAGCGGCTCGTCAAGACCGCCAAGCTCTGCTTCCTGGATGCCGGCCTCGCCGCCTGGCTGCTGGGCATCAAGGACGCCGCCACGCTCACGCTCAATCCATTGCGCGGGCCGCTGGTCGAGACCTGGGTGCTCGGCGAGCTGTGTAAGGCCCGATTCAACCGGGGGTTTCCGGAGGGCCTGTTCTTCTGGCGCGACAGCGCCGGCCACGAAGTGGACGTGATCCGGGAGGACGGCGATCAACTGGATGCCATCGAGGTCAAGTCCGGGACGACCCTGAACGCGGACTTCTTCCAAGGCCTGGAACGTTAGCGAACGCTGGCGGGGAAGGCCGCTTCCGGCGTCTCACTGATCTACGGCGGCAACCAACTTCCGATACTGTCGCAGGTGCCCGCCGCCCCGGGTCGAGATGGCGGGTACCGTCGTCCCGGGGAAACCACGGCGCTCCAGATCGAGGTCACCCAGCAATGCTTGAATGTAGCGGTTCGCCTCGCGGATCTCCTGAAGTGCGCGGGCAACGATTCCCGAGGGGCTCCAGCCGCGATTGAGATCGGTCAGGCTGGCCTTTTGGCCCGTTCCCGAGCAATCACGCCAAAGGAGTTCCCAATCCCTTCGGAAACCCGGTGGCGTGTCGGGCCAGGCCGAATGCACGGTGAAAGTGTGCCTGTCAAACCAGTCGGCCCACTCGGCAATAGGGTCGAAGGATCGGTCGGCCCCTTTCGAGTCACGAGCAACACGGCGAACAACGCGAGGACCCCACCGCATCGGCCAGCCGGCATGGTTGGCTTGCGACTCGGCGCTGCCCAAACGGCCGGCTTTGAACCACTGCCAGGAGCCATCGCGGGTGTTGGGAGTCAGCCCGAATCCCAGGCGGACGATCCGCCCGACAATCACTTGCCGGGCTGGTGCCTCCGGTTCATTCCGAGGCACCACGCGCTCTTCGATGAAGAGCGGCTGCGGTTCGAGCCATTGGAGGGCAAGGTGTGCGAATTCGTTCCGGGACTGCACCCCTTGGAGGAACTTCGATCCTTGTTCCAAGGCCCGCAGGCGAGTTCTTCGGACCGGCGACCTGGTTTTGGTCCGGAGCCGGGCGAGGCGATCCACATCGGCGCGGAACTGGGGATTCCGGCGCAGGAGCTCCCAGAGCTTGGCTGCCGGAGAGTCCGGCAGGTAGTTCATGGTGGTCATCGGGGCACGCTGACCTCCGTCCGCCGTCAACCGGCGGTTGGATGGGCCATGGCCAAGACGGGCGCGATGTTCG
>JAHCBB010000048.1 GCA_019634635.1 Verrucomicrobiia bacterium | reverse complement strand
AACCTGCGTTCCGTCCAGGAGCTGCTGGGACACAACAGAGTGGAGACCACCCAGATCTACACCCATGTCATGACCCGGCCCGGCATCGGGGTGGTCAGTCCACTCGACGAGGGGTTGCCGCTGGGCTTGAAGGAGGAGGTGGCGCCGTACCGGGTCCCGGTGCCCGATCCGTTGTCACCCTCGCCGGCGCGCGTCCCTCCGGTGGTGGACGATGTGGCTTACCGGGTGGAGACGGAGGAGGCCTGAGGAGCGATTGTTGTCGTTGACCGAACGGCGCTCTGTTGAGCCACCGCTGGCGGTTTGGATCGCCGGTTGAAGTGACAGGTTCAAAGGCGTTCCCCGTCCAGTTCCACACGCGGGCTGGGACGACCCCCATCCTCCAGCGCGATCCGGTATCCGTCCGCCGCCGCCGCCACTGCCGGTGGCCGCGTCAGCTCCACAAATCGAATCATCGGCGTTCCGGCAGGCTCCACGTGGGTCTGCGCCGCGGTGATGCGCCGCAGCCGGTGATCGCCCAGCCCCGGCTGCCGGGATACCCGGCTGACCCCATCCCTGCCGCACCGGAGCCCCCGGCCGCCTCCCAGAGCGCCTCCGGCAGGCATCGCCCACCGCGCTGCTGTCGCCACCCCTCCAGTTGCCTGCTCAGGGTCCCGAAATCCGTTCCGCAGAATCGTTCTCGCTTCCGAGGCTGCCCGGCAGCCCACCCGCGCACCCAACGGCGCTTACCCGCGCCTGCCGAAGCAACACACACGGTCCAACCCGTCGGACGCCGTCCGCTGGGTGCTCGGCGAACAGTCGGCCAAGGTCTTCCGCGGCGCCGAGATAGCCGATGTGATTTTCACGGGCATGGACAAGCGCAAGCCGTTCGGGCCTGTCAAGGTGTCGCTCACGGTCGGCGACGTGGACGAGGATGATCCGCGCGCGGCCTGGGAGTCAGACCTTCCGGGGAAATCATGTGTCGTCAGGGGCGGTTCTCGACCATGCTGCATCGCATGATCCGGGTGCTGGGAGTTCTGCCGTTGGCGGCCTGGGTGGGCGCCACCCTGGTCCTCGCCGACTGGCCGACGGCGCGCGGCAATGGCGGACGCACGGGCACCACACCGTTCGAACCACCCGCACCGCTCGTGGCCGGATGGACGATGTCCACACCCGCACCCTCCCCAGCCTGGGCCGGTGAAGCGCGGGGCAGTCTCTGGCAGAAGCTCGATCAGCCGCTGTTTCCCAGGGCCGCCGATGACCTGGCCCCGGCACCCATCATCGCCGGCGGGCTGGTCCTCGTGGGAACCACCGATGGTGAAGTGCGTGCGGTCGAACGGACGACCGGACGCCTCCGCTGGCGCTATTTCTGCGGCGGTCCCGTCCGGTTCGCACCCGCCGCGTCCGGGGACCGGGTGTTCGTCGGTTCGGATGACGGCCTGGTTCATGCACTTCGTCTGGAATCGGGTGCATCACTGTGGAGGGCCCGTATCGGACCTGAGCGGCCACTGATTTCCGGCAACGGACGACTGGTCAGTCCGTGTCCGGTACGCACCGGTCTCCTGGTGTCGGGGGACACCATCCACGTGGCGGCGGGTCTGTTCCCGGTGGAGGGGACCTATCTGGCAGCGCTGGATGCGCGGGATGGCGGGATCCGCTGGCGCCGCTCGCTCGGCGGTGTATCGCCTCAGGGATATCTTGCCGATGCAGGGGCGGATCTCATCGTTCCGGTCGGGCGCGCCTCGCCCAAGCGCTATCGGAAACGCGACGGCGCCTTCGTGCGCGACGTGACCTCGGCCTCGGGCACGTTTGCCGTGGTGTCGGGCGAGGAAACCCTGGCGGGACCGGGTGCCACGGGCCAGATGGCCGCGGGGGATTTGCGATCGGGCGCCCGTCTGGTGTCGTTTCCCGGGCGGGCACTCGCGGTGACGCCAGAGACCACCTACCTGGTGAACGGCCGCGACCTCACAGCGCTGGACCGGGAGCGCATGCGGGCCAGCGGCGGCAACCTGCCCGAGGCAACCCGGTGGTCCGTGCCGTGTCGCGACGGTGCCGCAGTCGCCGTCGCGGGGTCGCGGGTCTTCGGCGGAGGGCGGGACACTATCCTGGTGCTCGACGCGACCACCGGGAAAGTGCTGCAGACTCTGCCCGTGAACGGGACGGTGGTTTCGCTGGCCGTGGATGCCGCCGGAGTCGTCGCGGTGACGGGCGACGGAGGGGTTCATGCATTCCTCGGGACGGAGATTCCGGAGGGGGCGACCCCGGACCTGGAGCCTCCCATTCCCAGTCCGGGGTCGCGGGCCCGGGTTGCCGACTGGCTCCGGCAACTGCCGTCCCCGAATGGGTTCGCGCTCTGGGTGAATCCCACAGACGCACTTTCGGACCTCGGGGCGCTGGTGGCGGATTCCGGGCTGCACGTGGTCCTGGCGGTTCCGTCAGGCCAAGTGGATGCCCTGCGCCACCGGGTGGCCGATGCCGGGTGGCCCGGATCCCGTGTTGCAGTGGTGGGGCGGTCCGCAGATGGCGGCGTCCCGGCCGCAAGTCACCTGTTCAACCTGGTGATTGCGGGGGATCTTCCGGAAGCCGAAGCCCGCCGCCTTGCCTGTCCGCACCCGGCGGGTGTGATTGTGCGCGAGGGTCAGGCCACCGCCGCACCGGCCGCCCGGGAGTCCGGGGCGTGGACCCATCTCTACGGCACCGCGGCCAACACCTGCGCTTCGGAGCAGCCGCTTCAGGGGCATCCGCGCCTCCAGTGGTTTGGTGGCCATGGTCCGGAGCGCATGCCCGACCGACACACCCGGGGTCATGCGCCGCTGGCGGCGGGGGGCCTGCTGCTTTCGATGGCCGAGAATGCAGTGATTGCCGCGGATGCATGGAACGGAACCGTGCGCTGGGTTCTCGAGCTTCCCGAATCCATGCGTTACGCGATGCCCTACGATGCCGGGTATGCGACGCTCCGTGAGGACGGGCGACGGGCGTTCGTGGCCGTCAATGAAGCCCTGTGGGAGGTGGATGCGCGGACCGGGCAGGCGGCGCAGCGGCATCCGGTCCCGGTCGCCGGATTGCACTGGGGCTGGGCGGCCCTGGAATCGGGCGTCCTGTTCGGCAGCGCGCAGGCACCGGGAGCTGCGCGAACCGGCAAGGTGTTTGAGCTGGTGGATCTCGATTACCGGTCCGAACGACCCATGGTGTGTTCGCGGGCGGTGTTCCGTAAGGGAGATGCTGATGGCCCGGGCGGGTGGCTGTGGGAATCGGAGGGACTGCTGGTCAACCCCACCCTGGCGGTGTCGGGCCAGCGTGTGTTTGCGGTGGAGGCCCGGGCGTCCGTGGCGCGAAGCCGTGCCTCGGATCGCCTCACCTGCGAGCAGATTCTCGAGGAGGCCCGTGTCGTGTGCCTGGATGCCGTCACCGGCGTGCTGGTTTGGAGCCAGCCGCTGCGGTGGCCGGAGGCGCGGGACATTCTCGGACTGACGGTGACCGGCGACCGGCTGGTCCTGTCGGCCGCCCGCAGCGTGGACGGGCAGGCGGAATACCGGCTGCGCTGCTGGAGCGCGGCGGACGGCTCCCCGCGTTGGGAGGCGCAGGGTCTCAACCCGGTGAAGGACCTTTACCACGGGCAGCAGGTGAAGCGGCCGGTGATCCTCCGGGACCGGGTCTCCTTCGAGAGCGACCTCTTCGACCTGGCCACCGGGCGTCGCTGGGTACCGCCGGGTGCCGCGCCGGACTGGATTCTTGCGCGTCCCGGCCATGCCTGCGGGGGAATGACCGGCGGCAGGGACGGACTGCTGTTCCGCGCGGACAATCCCACGCTGTTCCGCCTTTCGGACGGCGCGTTCACCCGGCTGTCACCCACGCGACCAGGGTGCTGGCTGAACATCCTGCCGGCGGCCTGCGGCGTGTTGATCCCCGAGGCCAGCGCCTCGTGTATTTGTGAGTATCCGATCCAGGCCTCACTCGGATTCGCCTTTCAGACAGACCCGGTTCCGATGCTGCCCGAGGTAATCCCCGCAGGACCGTGAAAACCGACCACGGGCCAGCTCCGGTGATCGTCGTGGAGGGAACTTCGTGAAATCGCTGCTCATCACCTGTGGCTGGCTGTTGTGCGGGATGGTCCGGGCCGACCCCGATGCGGCGCCCAGGGACCAGACGCTGGAGCTGGGTGCCATCAGCCATCAGCCCGACTCCTTTCGGTCCGGTGTCGGCAGCTCCGGGGAGTTCACCTGGTGGCTGCCTGCGGGAGCCGACGAGTACGTGCTGCCGATTTCAGCGGGAATTGCTGTGGAGGCCTCGAGGCCTGACCGCATGCGTTGGCTGCGCGAAGGCTCCCCTTGGTCGCTTTCGGAACTGCCGGTTCTCGGTGCGCGCCATGGCAACCAGATGCTGGTGGTCATCGTGCCGTGGCCGCACTATGCCGCTTTGGTCATGGAGGATCGGGTGGGTATCCGGTTCTCGTTTCCGGAAGGCCGGCATCAGGCGGCGCCGTGTGAGATCGTCGCGATGCTCCGGGGCCCCGATCCGTTGGACGTTGCCCGGTGCTTTCGGGAATGGCGCCTGACCGCCACCAATACCGGTGCGATCCCCCGACCGCGCCCCCTGCAGCAGAAAATCGCAGCGCTGGAGAAGGCAACCCGTCTGTTGGGCGCGCCCCATTGCTACCTCTGGGGACCCGCTTGGTTCAGCCGCCACGATGTTCCGAAGCACCGGTGGGTGCCGTTTGCCCGGGTGCTGCGTGCCGCGGCCCCCGACAGCCCCGGTGGGCGGCTGGTTGCCCGGTTTTCGGATGAGGGTCGAAGCGCACTGAACGAACTTGCGGCCGCCGAGTGGCCAATGGACCACCTGACGGTCCGTCTTGCCGATGCCATCAACGCCTCGCTCGAAGGCCCCGGGCTGTTGGAGCCGGCTCCCGGAGCGCCGGCTGCGGAGCGGATCCGTCGCAGCCAGCAGGCCCTTGCGGACGCGTTCGGGAATTTCGTCAATCCACCGCGGTCCTGGGGCGATGGGATGTCCCATTCCCTGCTCGACTCGCTGCACGATGCGGGGATGGGCCGGGCCCTGCTGCTGCTGAGCGATCTCCACGGCCGTTCCCTTCGCCCGGATGTCGTCGTCCGTGCGGAGGCGCTGGGCTTTCTGCTGGGGCCCTACGATTCCTACCATTCCGTGCATTCGCCGACAGCCGGTGCCGACGACACTTGGGAGACGGCCCAGTTTGATCTGGATGCTTATCAGCGCGGCCGGGTCATGAATGCCGACGGCTCGGGGCACGCGGGATTCAAGGGGCGGGGGTTTCACTTCTCGCCCCTGGCCGCCTGGCCCCATGTGCAGGAACGCGTCGGCCGGATGGTCCGGGAGGCCCCGTACTCCGCTTGGTTCGTGGACTGCGATGCGACCGCTGAGTGTTTCGATGATTTCAGTCCCGAACATCCGGCCACCCGGTGCGACGACGCTGCCCTGCGCCGGAAGCGGCTGGCGTGGCTGGAGTCCGGCCAGCGAATGGTGGTGGGCAGTGAGGGCGGGTCCGTGCTGTTCGCCGACGTCATCCATTTCGGTCACGGAGTCCACACGCCCTTCATCGGCCATCTCGATCCGTCCCTTCGCGACCCCCAAAGCCCCCACTTTCTTGGACGCCATTGGCCGCCGGACCGGCCGGATCTCTACTTCAAGCCCGTTCCGGTTCCGCCCTCCCTGAAGGTGCCGTATTTCGATCCTACGGTCCGGATTCCACTGTATCAGGCGGCGCTCGGCGACGAGATCGTGGCGACCCATCATTGGGGCTTTGACTCCCTGAAGTTTTCGGATGTCGAACGGGAACGCGAACTGCTCGAGATCCTCCACATGGTGCCGCCGCTGTATCATCTCAACCGCGAAACCTGGCCGAAGCGACGCGGGCGGATCCTGAAGCACCTGGCCTTTTGGGGACCGCTCCACCGGGAGCTCGGCACGGCGCCGCTGACGCAGTTTGCGTTGCTGAGCCATGACCGACTGGTTCAGCGGACGACGTTTCGACCCGCCGCGGGCGCGGTCACGATCACCGTGAATTTCGGAGCGCTTGCCCAGGCCGGCCAGGCGCCGTATTCCGCGACTGTGGCCGGGGCCATCCCGACGTCCGGGCAGATTTATCGCGCAGGGCCGTAACTCCGACGGAGGTCAGCCACCACCGGCCTCCTTGCCGGCCCGCTTGGACGCGAGGGCGCGGCGCAATGCGGCGAGGGGGCGGGTGTTGATGACGTCGTCCTTCGTGAGCCATCCCTTGCGGGCGATTCCGGCGCCCAGCCTCAGGAATCCCGCGTGCTCCAGCCGGTGCGCGTCACAGTTGATGACGCATTTCACCCCGCGTGCGGTGGCCCGCTGCCACAGGCGCCAGTCGAGATCAAACCGGTAGGGGGACGCGTTCAGCTCGATCCAGGTCCCGTGCGCCGCGCAGGCCTCGATGACGGCGTCGAGATTCACCTTGTACGCATCGCGCTCCAGCAGGAGGCGTCCGCTGGGGTGCCCGATCATGTGCACCCAGCGGTTGGACGCCGCCGCGACGAGGCGGCGGGTGTTTTCCGCCTCGGTGCTGCCGGGCACGTGCAGGCTGGCCACCACGACATCGAGGCCCTCCAGCACCGAGTCCGGGAAGTCGAGGCCGTCCTTCAGGATGTCCACCTCGATCCCGGTGAGCAGCCGGAACGCCGCTCCCTCGTCCTCCATCCGTCGGTTGACCACGTCCACGGCGCGGATTTGCTGCCGGAGCCGTGCCGGGTCGAGGCCATTGGCCTGAAAGCTGGCGCGTGAATGATCGGTGATCGCCCAGTAGGCGAGGCCCAGCTCGCGCATGTGGCTGGCGATGTCGTCGAGGGTGTTGCGGCCGTCGGACCAGTTCGAGTGGTTGTGGAGGGACCCCTTGAGGTCGGTCCATTCGACGAGCCGGGGCAGTGCGTCCTTCTCCGCGGCGACCAGTTCGCCGTGGTCCTCGCGCAGTTCGGGAGGCACGTACGCGAGCTCGAGCGTCCGGTAGATCCCCTCCTCATCCTCGCAGGGCAGACACAGCGACGGATCGCGGGTCTCCTCCTGGCTGCGGAAGAGGCCATACTCGTTGAGCCGGAGGCCGTGCGCGATCGCACGCTGACGCATCGCGATGTTGTGTTCCTTCGACCCGGTGAAGTAGGCGAGGGCAAACGGATACTCCCGGTCGGCCACCACGCGCAGATCGGCCTGAATTCCGGACTCCAGCAGCACGCTGGCCTTGGTGTCTCCCCGGGCGAGCACGGTCTGGATGCCTGCCTGTTCGACAAAATGGGCGATGACGGGTGCGGGGTCGCGCGAGGAAACCACGAAGTCCACATCTCCGATGACCTCCTTCCAGCGACGGAGGCTGCCGGCGACGGAGCAGCGGGTGACGTTCGGATGTCCCCGCAGGGCCTCCAGGATGGGCTCGGCGGCGGCGAGGGCGTCCACGAGGCGGTGCCGCGAGGCGAACTGCCGCTTGAAGGCGATGGCTTCCAGGATCTTCGTCTGCGACTTCTCCCCAAAGCCGTCGAGGGCGGCCACCCGGCCTGCGCGACAGGCCGCTTCCAGCGACTCGATGGAATCCACACCCAGCGTGTCGTGGAGCTTCTTGACCTTCTTCGGCCCGACTCCCTGCAGCCCGAGCAGGTCCACAAGCCCGGGCGGGAGTGACGCCTTTAGGTCCTCGTAGTAGGGCAGGCGCCCGGTGGTGACGAGGGTGGTGATCTTCTCGCACAGCGCCTCGCCAATGCCCGGAATCGTCTTCAGCCGGTCCTCGGCGACAATCGTTTCCAAGGGTTCGGAAAGCCCCTCCAACGTTCGCGCTGCATTCTGGTAGGCGCGGGTCTTGAACGGGTTTTCGCCCTTCAATTCAAGCAGGGTTCCAATCTCCGCAAGCACTGACGCCACCGCCTCCTTGTCCATGCGTGCGACCCTAGGATGCGATCCAGAAAATGAAAGGCCGCCGGGTTGCACCGGACGGCAATTTGGCGTGTTGTTCTTGGTTGGGGGTCTGCACCCGTTGGTTGCGTGTGGAGTCCCCACAGGCCCGGAGTGTGGTTGCGCGTACGGCGCGGCAGGAGCCTTGCCCCACCGGTTCCCCCCCCAAGGGCCAACTTCGCCAGGATGAAGGTCCCCCGAGCCGTTCATCCGCGGAATTCCCGCGGGCAGGACTCATGAACTTCACCGGCGGACACCTCGCCAGAATTAAGGCCGCAGCACGAAATACCCCGCTTCATCGCTCGCAGCCACGAGGACGACATTCTCATCGCCTTCGACCACCACCGGGTCCTCGACCGGTGCGTAGGTGCCCACCAACGTTCCGGAGGCGTTGAGCGTGAACCCGACCGCACCGGCCGGCCAGCTCAGCCGCACCGCGCCGCTCGCCGTCAGGATCGCTTGAAGGACCGGAAGTTCCGGTCCGGCCTCAACAGTCACAACGGCCGGTTCACTCCCGAGGAGTCCCAGACCGTCCGACACATGCGCCTGGTAGGTTCCGGCATCCGACGGGGAGACCCCGGCCACCGTCAGGGTGTCGGAACGGGAGCCGCTGATCCTGCCGCCGTCGGTCAACGGCTGGCCGTTGAACAGCCATTGATACCGCACGCCGGCGCCGGTGGCTGCGACCCGCAGGATCACCGTCGTGCCCGCACTCACGTCCTGGCTTTCCGGCTCCAGCGTGATCACCGGGGCCGCCCGGTTCCCGGGCACCAGATGAATGTCGTCAAACAGCAGCGAGACATCAGCACCCTCGGGCTCCGACGCGGCGATCTCGATGCGGAGCTCCACATCCTCGCCCTGGGCCGTGAACGGCAGGTACACGGCCCGATAGGGTGTGGCTCCACCCACCGGCAGGATCTCCTCCTCGAGCAGGGGCACTTCCGCCACCGAGACGCGGGCGATCGGCCGCCCACCGCAGCAGTTCCGCGCATTGATGCCCAGCACCAGCGTGTACTGCTGGCCGGACACCAGGCCGCTGACCACCTGGGAGAGCGAGGCGCCCACACTCTGGAGGAATCCGGCGCGATCCTGGTCGGGAACGAATCCATTGTCGGTGAACGGTCCCTCCTGGTTCACATTGATGCCCCGGCCGCCGGCGCCACCAGTCCATCCGGCGACCTGGAAGGGTTGCAGGTACCCCACTCCGGGCGGGGAGCCGCTGGCTTCGAAGCTGGGATTCTGGATCACGACCTCATCCGCGGCGCGCGGGACGATGCTTACGGCATCCAGCACCACGGAGGCGTCACCGGCAGCCTCATGAACAAACTCCAGCAGGCCCTCGGTGGCAGTGGGGGTGAACGCCACCTGGGCGAACGCATAATCCACCTCGCCGAGTTCCGCGGCGGGCCGGAGGTCCGGGAAGTCCGCCAGCACCGTTCCTGCGAAACTCACGGCAAGGCTTTGGGAGCGTTCGCCGCAGCAGTCGCGCGCGTTGTACCGGAACTGCAACCAATGGGCCCGACCGGATTCGAGTCCGGTAATCTGCTGCGCCAGGGTCCCGTTGCCCTGGATGAACGCCACCTGTTCGCGATCCGGCACCAGGCCGTTGTCGCCAAACGGTCCCGCCGGGTCGTTGGGCCCTCCCGCCCGGTTGAGCCCGGTGTTTCCGGTGCCCTGCCATCCGACCACCGGTCCGTAGCCCGGAAACGCCGGTGCCACGCTGGTTTCAAAGGAGGCGTTTTTCACCAGGGAGTTCACGACAATCACGGACGGAGTGGCCGGGACCGGGATGCGGCCGGATTCCAGGACGTTCACGACCACGCCGCCCCGGCGGAGGGTTTCGACGCTGAACGGCAGCGTGGTGGGGCCGCCGGGGGTGAAGGTGAGCGTCAGCGTGCCATCGCCGGCTGCCTCCGCCAGGCGCGCAATGCCCGGATTGGAACTCGCGAGCCGGACGCTAACCGGTCCGTCGTCGAGGGCGGCGGCGGGAATGGTCATCGCATGGGCGACGGACTGCCCCGGGCCCACTTCACTGACGAGCGGTGCAAACTCCATCGGGGCCAGGGGCGGACGCACAGACCCCAGCAGACGGATGTCGTCCAGCAGGAGGACATCCGCCCCGTCACGGGTCTGGGCCACGGTCAGGACCGCGTCCGTTCCCTCCGCAGTAAAGGTGTATGACACTTCCTGGTAGGCACCGGGGGACACCGGCACATGGGCAACGGCGACGTCCCCGACCGTCACGCTCAGGTGGGGTGCTGAGCCGCTCCCGGCATTGACGAACAAGCGGACCTCATACTCGGTGCCGGCGATGAGGCCCACCAGCGGCTGGCTGATGGATCCGGCGCCAACAATGAACGCCACGAGGTCCTGGTCCGGAGGAGTTCCGTTGTCGGCATAGCCTCCGGTGCCGTCGTCCACGCCGACGATGCCGGTCTGGCTCCAGCCGGCGAGATTTGGGATGACTCCGACGGCGGGCAGGGTGCCGCTGGCCTCGAAGCTCGGGTTGCGGAGGACCACATTGCCGCTGTCGCGGGCCACCACATGGATGCCATCGAGGAGGACCGTACGGTCGCCGGCGACGATGTGGTGGAGCCGGATGATGCCAAAGTCGGCCCCGGGAACGAACGGGGCGTTGAGGAAGTAATACTCCCCGGTCGAGGGGCGGATGTTGGGCGCCCTTCCGATTTCGACATCGTCGAAATACACCACGAGATCCTCGGAGGCACCCCCGCCGGCCCGTGCATCATAGAACAACTGGAGCCAGTACCCGGCGCCCGGGGTGAGGCCGTAAATCTCCTGGGTTACGTCCCCGCCGCCCTGTTTGAAGCCCACGCGCTCCCGGTCCGGCATCGGGGTGCCCGGGTTATGGAACGGGCCGCCGTTGCCGTAATTGATGTCGTTGACGCCGCTGGCGCCGGACCATTCGTCCACCGCGCTGTAGTGTGGCCAGGTCTCGTTGAAGTTGCTCTCGAAGCTCGGGTTGCGGACGAAGGCCGCGCCGAGGGTTTGCAGGGTGGCGACGACGGCGGGCAGGGCGGCCGCCAGGGCACGGGTGAGCAGTGTGTTCATGGCAGGTTTTGTCTGAAATTCATGATGATTCCGTTGGTTTGACGCCGGTTGCGGGAGTCCACATGGCCGTCGAAATACAGGACGTTGGCGGCGCCTTCCGGATGGGACGCCCCGTGCCGCCACCCGACGTCGTGCAGTCCCTCGGGGGTGCGCCCCAGGTGGGTGATCGCCGGGTGATTCAGCTCATGGGAGACGTCGGCGCCTGACAGGGTGCCCGCGGGCTGTGGCACATCGCCAAGCTTCCAGGTCCGCGGACTGGCGACGGACGGTGGAAAACTCACGAGCGTAAACTGGGACAGCGCGTAGCTGATCTTCCACGGATTTCCGGGCACGCCGGGGCGGTACTGCCGGTAGTTCCGGTAGTGGTTTTCCTTCAGGCGTTGCGGACAGGGGTAGATGGTGCGGCCGAATCCGCTGTTGGTGTCGCGTGTGCCGGCGGCGAAGGACCTGGACTCGAAATAGCGCTGGAGCAGGAAATGGAAGTTGTTGACGTCAGCCGAATCGTTGCCGGCGTTGTACCACCAGGCGTAGGGCATGTGGTCCTGGTGATCGGCGGCGTAGAGGACGATCGCCAGACCGATCTGCTTGAGGTTGCTGCGGCACCGGGTCTGGTCCGCCCGGCTCCGGGCGCGGGCCAGCGAGGGGAGGAGCAGGGAGGCCAGGATGGCGATGATCGCGATGACCACCAGCAGCTCAACCAGCGTGAAGGCACCCCGGCGGGGCCGGAGCAACGACGCGGACTGGGCACGGGCCTGCATGGCGACACGGGAACCCGCGCAGTAAACCCCAGTGTCGTCCCACCCGGCAACCCGCAATCCCCGCGCTGCAAAGCCGACGGACTTCAGAACGCGACCGACATCCCTCCCGGCGGGGCGCGTCGGGCGGGGCGTTCGCAAGACCGCGAGCCAGCCTGGAGGCAGGATCGCCGGAACTCCCGGTTGTGCAGGCGGTTCGCCAGCACCTCATTCCGCCAAAGGCGTCCGACGATCCGGGCGGCGTCCCTTGTCGAACCGGCGCAGGACCGCCTTCTCCGCCTCGACGAGAAGGAAGACCGCGAACCCGATGCCCAGCGGCACCAGCCACTGCCGCAGTCCCAACGATGCGGACCCAAACCACCGCTGCATGAACGGGGCATACACGAAGACGGCCTGGAGCACGGCGAGCACCCCGACGGCCATCCAGGCAACGCGGTTGGTGAACAGCAGCGACGGCGTCAGGCTGGAATCCCGAAGCTGCCGGCTGTTGAACAGGTAGAACGCCTGACCGCAAACCAGCGTGTTCACCGCCAGCGTTCGCGCCAGCTCCAGCGGCTCCCCCAACTGTTTCTCGACGAGAAACACCGCGATCGTGGCACCGCCGATCAACACCGAGACGAAGGCGATGCGCCAGAGGAAGACCGCCCCCAGAATGGCGGCGTTGGGATCCCGCGGCGGCCGGCGCATGACCCCGGGCTCGGGGGGGTCGAACGCGAGCGCCAGGGCCAGGGTCACGGCCGTGACCATGTTGACCCACAGGATCTGCACCGGGGTCAGCGGCAGCACGAATCCGAACACGACCGCCGTCAGGATCACCAGCGCCTCGGCGCCATTGGTCGGCAGGATGAACAGGATCGCCTTGCGCAGGTTGTCATAAATCGTGCGCCCCTCCTCCACCGCCCGGGCGATGGAGCTGAAGTTGTCGTCCGCCAGGACGATCTCGGCCGCCTCCTTGGTGGCCTCCGTGCCCTTGATGCCCATGGCGACCCCGACATCCGCCCGCTTCAGCGCCGGCGCGTCGTTCACGCCATCCCCGGTCATCGCCACGACATCGCCGTTGGCCTGGAGCGCCTGGACGAGCCGCAGTTTGTGTTCCGGGCTCGTGCGGGCGAAGATGTCGTGGTCCCGGACCAGCTGACGCAGGGTCTCCTCCGAAGCCGACTCCAACTGGTCCCCGGTCACGGCGCTCAGACGGTCGCCCAGTCCCATTTCACGTCCGATGGCAACCGCCGTGCCCGCATGGTCGCCGGTGATCATCTTCACCCGGATGCCGGCCTGGTGGCAGGTCCGTATCGCTTCGATGGCCTCGGGACGGGGCGGGTCAATGATCCCGACCAACCCGAGGAAGACCAATCCCCTGTCCAGGTCCTCCGGCTTCAGCTCCGTTCGGGCCGGATCCCACGGCCGGCCGGCGGCGGCCAGCACGCGCAAGCCCTCGTTGCTCAGGGCCTCGATCTCGCGCTCCCAGTGGTTGCGGTCCAGCGCCTGGTCGCCGTCCTCCCCACCGCCCTGGCCGGCGCAGCGGTCGAGCAGGCGGTCCGGCGCCCCTTTCACCAGCAGTCGCACGTCGCCTCCCGGGACGCGATGCAGCGTGGCCATGTATTTGTTCTCCGACTCGAATGGGATCACCGCCAGCCGCTCGTGGTCCCCGTCATCGAAGCCCGCCTTCCGCGCCAGGGTTCGCAGCGCGCCCTCCGTCGGCTCACCCGTAACGCGCCACTGACCATCGTCCTCGCCGATCTCGGAGTCGTTGCAGACCGCCACCGCCTCCACCAGCGCGCGCAGATCGTCATGGCCATCCAGGGTCACCGCCTTCCCGTCCAGTTGGAGGGCGCCTTCCGGACGGTATCCGGTGCCGGTGACGTCGTAGCGTCCGGCCGGCGTGACCACATGCCGCGCGGTCATCTCATTGCGCGTCAGGGTGCCGGTCTTGTCGGAGCAGATGACGGTCACCGACCCGAGGGTTTCCACCGCGTTGAGCTTGCGGGTGATTGCATTGCGCCGGGCCATGCGCTGGACCCCGAGGGCGAGGGTGATGGTGAGAATTGCGGGCAGGCCCTCGGGAATTGCGGCGACGGCAAACCCGATGGCCGCCAGGAACAGCTCGTTCAGGGTGAAGTCATGGAGCAGCCACCCGGTGAGAAACATCACTCCGGCCATGCCGACAATGAGCACCGACAGGATTTTGCCGAAGCGGTTCATCTGCCGGGTGAGCGGCGTGGCCAGCGTCTCGACTTCGGCGATCATCCTGTTGATCCGGCCCAACTCGGTGGCCGGGCCGGTGGCGGTCACGACGCCGAGGCCACGTCCGGCGGCGACCATCGTTCCCGAATACGCCATGCCATGCCGGTCCCCGACGCCCGCCTCCGGAGCCACCGCATCGGGTGTCTTTTCCGAGGGCACGGACTCGCCGGTCAGCGCGGATTCCTCGATGCGCAGATTCACGGCCTCGATCAACCGCACGTCCGCGGGCACCCGGTCGCCCGACCGCAGGCGCACGACGTCTCCGGGCACCAGGTCATCGGCTTCGATCTCGATCCATTCGCCGTCGCGATGCACGTGGGCATGCAGCGAGAGCATCTTGCGGATGCCCTCCAGGGCCTGCTCCGCCTTGCCCTCCTGGAGGAATCCAATGATGGCGTTGACCAGCACCACGCCGAGGATGACGCCCGTGTCCACCCAATGCCCGAGCGCGGCCGTCACTCCGGCCGCGCCGATGAGGATGTAGATCAGCAGGTCGTGGAAGTGCTTGAAGAAGCGCCGGAGCAGGCCCTCCCGGGGCGGCTCAGGAAGGCGGTTCGGGCCGACCGTCCGCAGCCGCGTCGCGGCCTCCTCGCGCGACAGTCCCTCCGCGTGGCTGGAGAGCTCCTTCAACACGTCGCCCGCCGGACGGGCATGTGGATGTTGGATCTGGAATTCCTGGGACGTGGCGGATCGTGTGCTCATTGCGATCGGATGGTTTGCGCCCACGGAGGGCGGAATTTGCGCAAGCTAAACCGGACGGGGGCCGGGGCAACCTTCCCTCACCCGGGCTTCCTTCGCGGGCCGGACGCTGATAGCACCACGGGCGCATGTCTGAAGCGACTCCGGCAGGATTCGACGCCCCGCCCAGCCGGGGCCGCATCTTTCTCCGACGCCTGGCCAGCACCGTGGTGCTCTGGACCATCGTCCTGACCGCCGTCTTTTCCACGAACCCCGCCATTGCGAATCCGGTGTTCCTGCTGCTGATCGCCGGCCTGGCTGCCGCGGGGCTCTGGGAGTTTTACGGCCTGGTGGAGCGGCGCGGCCTGACGTGCTTCCGGGCTTGGGGCCTGACGGCCGGGATCGCCCTGATGGTGAGCACCCACTACTACGTCACACGCGCCGCCGGCTTCCGTCTGGGGCCCGGCAAGCCCAATGACTTCGAGACCGGCGTGCTCGTCCTGTTTGTCCTCGGCCTCTGCCTGCGCCAGCTGTTCGACCGTCGCAACACCAACGGATTCGTGGCCATCGCCACCACCCTCATGGGGCTGATGTACGTGCCCTGGCTCCTGAATTTCATCCAGAAGATCAATTACCTTGAGGGCGTGGACGGCCGCTTCTACGTGCTCTACCTGCTGGTCGTCACCAAGTTCAGCGACGTTGGCGCCTATGTCGTGGGTTCGATGATCGGACGCCACAAGATGATCCCGCGGATCAGCCCCGGGAAAACCTGGGAGGGGTTCGCCGGCGCCATCGTGGTCTCCACGGGCGCGAGCGTGGTGATGGCCCTGTGGGCGGGCGAACGGCTCAAGGAGATGAACCTGGTCCATGCCATCGCCATCGGCCTGATCCTCAGCCTGGGCGCCGTCGTTGGCGACCTGATCGAGTCGGCCTTCAAGCGGGAGGCGGGCGCCAAGGATTCCGGCCGGCTCCTGCCAGGCATCGGGGGCATCCTCGACCTCATTGACAGTCCCCTGTTCAACGCGCCGCTGCTGTACCTGTACCTGCGACATGTCCTGACGCATTGACCGGGCCCGCCGGCTCCGCCCACGATCAAGGTTCGGCCTTCGCCACCGCCCCATCTGCATGAAGAACGTCGTCCTGCTCGGCAGCACCGGCTCCATCGGCACCAGCACGCTCAAGGTGGTCGAGGATCTCCCGGAGCACCTCCGCCTCGTCGGCCTCGCCGCCGGTCGGAATGCCACCCGGCTCGCCGAGCAGGCGCTCCGGCATCGTCCGGGCGTCGTGTCGCTCGAGGACCCGGCGGCCGCCGCGGAACTGGCGGCACGGCTCCCGGATGCGGAAGTGGTTTCCGGCCCCGAGGGATTGATCCGCCTCGCCACCCTTCCCGAAGCCGACGTCGTCCTGGTGGCCATCGTCGGCACCGCCGGCCTCGCCCCGGCGCTGGCGGCCATCCGGGCCGGCAAGGACATCGCGGTGGCCTCCAAGGAAATCCTCGTCATGGCCGGGGAAATCGTCATGGCCGAGGCGCGGCGTCACGGCGTGCGGGTGCTGGCCGTGGACAGCGAGCACTCCGCCATCTTCCAATGCCTCGAGGACCGCCCCGGCAGCTCCGTCAGGCGCCTCATCCTCACCGCCTCCGGAGGACCGTTCCGCACCACGCCGGGCGACGCGTTTCCCGGGATCACGGTCGAACAGGCGCTCAAGCACCCGTCGTGGGTCATGGGCCGCAAGATCACGATTGATAGCGCGACCCTGTTCAACAAGGGACTCGAGATGATCGAGGCCCGCTGGCTGTTCGACATCGAAATGGGCCGGGTGGATGTCGTTGTTCACCCCCAAAGCGTGGTCCATTCGATGGTCGAGTTCGTGGACGGCTCGATCCTCGCCCAGTTGTCCTCACCCGACATGTGCCTGCCGATCCAGATCGCCCTGTGTCATCCGGAGCGGCGCCCCAACGCCCGGGTCCAGACCGACCTGGCGCGGCTCGGGTCGCTGACTTTCGAGGACCCCGATCACGACCGGTTCCCCGCCCTCGGCCTCGCCCGGCGCGCGGGCGAGGTGGGAGGCACCCTGCCGGCCGTCTTGAACGCCGCCAACGAAGTGGCCGTCGAGCGCTTCTGCCGCCGGGAACTGTCCTTCCCCGGCATCTGGGACACCGTGGCCCGGGTGATGAGGACCCACACGGTGGTGGACAACCCTGCATTGCCCCAAATCCTGGAGGCGGACCGCTGGGCCCGTTCCGCCGCGGCGTCCGGCTGACTCCTCCAACACGCGCCCCTCCGAATACCCGGCGGGCGCGAACCGTCTTGACGCCACTGATGGCGTCCACCAAATACGCGCACCTTATGGTTTCCCGATTGCTCTTGCTGCTGTTGCTGACCCCCGTCCTGGCGTCTGCTGCGTCGGCCGCCGAGGCGGCGGCCGACACCACCACGGTCACCAACGAACCGCCCGCCTTTGTGGATCCCCGGCTGGAGGCGGCGGTGCGCCAGCAGGTTTTCGCCAAGCGCCAGTCCGCCGAGCCGCTCACCCCCTCCGACGTCGCCCAGGTGTCGGTGGTCGTCGGCAACTTCCGCGGCATCACCAACCTGTCCGGCCTCGAACATTGCAAGGCGATTGCCTCCCTGGAACTGGCGGGCAACGAGATCAGCGATCTGGCGCCGTTGCGGGGACTTCGCCAGCTGCAACTGCTCATCCTCAGCAGCAACCAGGTTTCGGATGTGACCGCGCTCGGCACCATCCCGGCACTTCAATACATCGAGCTGTCGCACAACCGGGTCAGTGACATCGCACCCCTGGCCGCGCTGACCAATCTGGCTTCGGTGTACCTGGGCGACAACCGCATCACCTCGCTGGCTCCCCTGACCCAACTGCCGCGGCTGGTCACACTCTATGCCGAACGCAACCAGGTGGATTCCATCGCCGGCCTGGAACATCTTCGCCGCCTGGGCAGCGTCTCGCTCTCCGGCAACCAGATCGCGGACGTCGCACCGCTCACCGGTTTGCGCGCGCCGACCTTCATTTTCCTGGAAAAGAACCGGATTGAGGACCTCGCACCGCTCAACGGGTGGATCACCAACGACCTCGCGGTCACACGCAACTTCGCCCCCTACCTGCAGCTCTTCATCGCCGGCAACCCCCTGTCACCCGCGAGCGAGAAACTGGCCGGGGACTGGGCCGGCCAGGGCGTCCGCGTGACCCGCTGATGCGCCGCGAGGGGCGGGGTCGTATCCCGCTCTCGCGCGCTCAGGCTGGGGGCGGGCCACCCGGCGTCTCCCGGAACTCCCACGGGGCCACCCGGGAGGGATCGGGGATCCCTGCGTCGCCTCGCATCAATCCGACCCGCTGCTCATACTGTCCCAGCTTCAGCGTATGAGGCGCCTCACGGGCGCGCTGATCGAGGCCCATCTGGCGCATCCGCGCCTCGGCCTGCGCCGCCCAGACGGTCTCGGGAAACCGTTCGCGAAGCCGTTCCAAGGTGGCCCGGGCCGTGGCCAGCCCTTCGGGAGCCTTCAACTGGAGGTCGGCCAGTTCATGGAACCACCGCACCACATGCCGCGGCGGTACTCCGGTCAGGGCCAGCAACTGCTCGAGTTCGCCGGTGGCCAGGTGCAGGTGTCCGAGTGCATCCGCGTACAGCCGCGCCAACCGCTCCCGGGCCTCCCAGTCATCCGGGTGGATCGCCAGGTGGGCCACCAGTTGTTGGGCCACTGCTGTCGGGTCCTCCTCCTGAAGGCGTCCGGCCCCGAGGTCTTCGGTGAGCCCCAGCCGTTCCTCATGATGGGCCACCACCAGGCGTGTGGGTTCGCCGGAAGGCAGTCGGGTGCTGGCGCCGGGCAGGTGCGCCATCCGCTGGCGGGCCAGGTGCCCCGCTGGGGACTCGGGCGATTCCAGGGCGATCAGCTCCAGCGTGGCGCGCGCCGCGTCGGGGTCGTTGAAGCCCTTCAATTGAAGATCTGCAAGGCGGCTCAGCGCCAGCGCGCGGTCGGTGGCCGAGGTCCCGGGATCCGCCAGCAGTTCGTCAAGCACCTCCCGGGCCGCCAGCGGATCCCGTAACTCGATCGCGTGGAGGTCCACCAACATCAGCATTCCCTCCACGTCCCCCGGAAACCGCTCCAGTTCGGCGCGCACCGCCGCCACCGCGGCGGCGGGGTCACCGCGCTTGCGATGGGCGATCGCCCGGTAGTAGGCCGGACGTTGCTCGACCTTTTCTTCACCCCCGGTCAGGGAGCCCGTGAGCGGCGACAGCAGGCCGCCCACCACCGTGGGCAGCCAGAGGATGGCCAGCAGCACCGACACCACCATGCCCGCAATCAGGACCAGAAACGCCGCGGGCGCACTGCCAGAGGGATTGATCCTGCGATACACCACCACAAAGAGGGCGATCAGCAGGGCGCTCACCACCCACCGGATCCAGCCCGGACTCTCGCCCGCCGCCGAGCCGTGGCGGGCGTACTGCCAGGCAAACAACGCTCCACCACCCAGCAGAACCAGGCCGAAAAACAGGGCATCGGTGAGCAGTGCGAGCAGGGGCATGGGGCTCTGGGCAACAAGCGCCGGGGGCGTCCCGGAGTCAAGTCCTTAGGGAACCACGCGGTGTCCACAATTGCGGTGGCGGCCCGCTGAAACGTCCAGCAGCCTTTCCCATGCACTCCGTGTCCAGTCGCCGGCCGGGTGCGCCATCGTGGCGCGGGATTCCGGGCGCCCCGAAGGCGTTCACCTTGATCGAATTGCTGGTGGTGATCGCCATCATCGCTGTTCTGGCCGGCCTGCTGCTGCCCGCGCTGGCCGTGGCGAAGTCCCGCGCGCAACGCCTGAAGTGCACCTCGAACATGAAGCAGCTCGGGCTGGGCTTCGCGCTGTTTGTCACCGACCACCGCGACCAATACCCGCCGACCGCCTATTCCACCGGTGACTACAGATACCAGCTTTCGTGGGATGACTATCTCCATCGCTACATCGGAGGTGCGGCACCCGAAGCGGACCTGATCCTCGGAATCTCGGGTGCCGTTGCGCCGGTGTCGCTGATCCCGAAGATCCTCAAGTGCCCCGCCGATCGCATTCAGACCGGAATCAGTTGGGCGCCCTACGCCCAGCGCCGGACCTACGCGATGAACTGGGCCGGACCGAACTTCATCCTCAACTCGGTCGCCGCGCCCCTGCCGCCCCCCAGGTACGGCGTCGGCGTCTACTACAACATGCGCGGCACCGCCGCCGGCAGCCTGCCCGACTGGGAACCGCCGGGCTACCATGAGGGCGTCGTGGCCGATCCCTCCGGCACCATTCTCCTTGCCGAACTGCCCAATGGCCGCAACGCCGCCGGCAATGACTGGCCATCGTTCTGCGCCGGTCCGGGGCCGGGACTGCCCACGGGCGCGGACGCCGACAGCGTGCAGGTCAGCGGCGCGAGCCGGCTGAACTACGGAGCCGCCGCCTACGGTCTCCATGGGCGGCGGTTCAACTATCTCTTCCACGACGGCCACGCCGCGGTTCACACCACCCGGGAAACGGTCGGCACCGGAACGCCCAACGCGCCGCTGGGCATGTGGACGATGCGGTCCGGCGACTGAACCGGGCCGCCCCGGGCGGCCCGAGGCGATGGGACCAGCCGTTGGGGGCCAATTGCGGGACGGCGGTGAAGTGAACTGCGACCCCGCTCAACGTCCGGACCGCAGGGCCTCGCTCAAGTGCGACGTCCGTCGAAACGCCTGACTTGCACTGAGGACCTGATAGAAGGCCTGGTTCCAACCAGGGACCAATGGAGCAACGAACAGAAAGGAACCACGATTGGTGTGGATGGGCTGGCCAGGCTCGAGCAGGTCGGGAGTCGCCACGATGACAACTTCCTCGTCCGGACCCGCTCCAATGGCCAACCGAACCCCTTCGCCGACGAGGAGTGGCTGCGAGGTGAACCGCGGCGGATCCACGGCGGCGGGCGTTGCCAGCAGGCGTGCCACCCGATGGCGGCTGAATCCGTTGACAGTGGAGAAGCTCCCAGCGATGGCGATGGAGCCGTCGGACAGCACGGCGACGGCGTGGACTTCATCGTCGGCACCCAGGCCGGGATCAAAGGAGTGGTCCAGACTGCCATCCGGGTTCAGGCGTGCGATCCGATTTCGCTCGAATCCCTGGTACGAGGTGAAAACTCCGCCGATGACCAATTTGCCGTCGGGTTGCAGGGCAAGGGCAAGGATGCCGCCATCGGCGCCGTCATTGGGGAGAAAGGTTGTGTCCAACGTGCCGTTGACATTGAACCGGGCGATGCGGGCGCGGCTGATCCGGTTGGCCAGGGTGAAGTAGCCGGCAATGACCGGTTTGCCGTCGGGTTGCACGGCGATGGAGGTGATCCGGTTATTGGCTCCGGCGTTGAATGCGGCATCAAGGCTCCCGTCGGGACGAAGTCGGGCGAACCGAACCCGATCCACCCCGTCGAAGGTCGTGAAATCTCCGGCGACATACACCTGGTCACCGACCAGGGTGGGATGCGTGGCGATGGCAAAAATCCAGTCGTTGGCCCCGGCACCCGGATTAAACGAGGCATCGAGTTGCCCGGTGGGGTCAAGGCGGGCGATTCGGTTGCGGGCCACACCACCGACCGTGGCAAATCCTCCCCCGATCAATACTCGATTCGCGTCCGTTGGCCGGATGGTGAGAACGGTGGACGCCACACTGGGCGCAAAGTTGCTGTCCCTGGACCCGCTGCCGGTGAGACGGACGAGGAATCGCCCGTCGGTCCCGTCATGATTGGCAAACGCCCCGCCGGTCAATACAGCACCGTCGGAATCCAGGGCCAGGGACCACACGTTGTCGTCGAAGCCGGTGCCGCCGGCGAAGGCCACGTCCAGGTTTCCGTCGGGAAGCAATCGCGCGATGCGTCCGCGGCCGATCCCGCCGACCCGGGTGAAGTTGCCGCCCAGGACGAGTCGGCCATCGGCTGTGGCTGCCAGGGTCCGCACCACGTCGTCCGGGCCGGGACCGGGATCGAAGGTGAGATCAAGCGCGCCCGGCGCCGGAGGCCGGTCGTCCACGGTGAGGACCGCTTCGCGACTGCTCAACCGGTTGAATGTCCCATCCCGATTGAACACGCGCACCGAGTACCGGTCCCCGTTCTGGTCGGGAGTGGCGACGAAACGATGGATCCAGCCGGTGGCGCCCGGGATGACTTGACCGTTGCGCAACCATTGATAGCCGACGGCGGATGCATCCGAGCCCAGCACCTCAACGGAGAAGGCCACCAACTGCTGGTTGCCCGCCTCAATGCTCTCCGGATCCTGTGCGATGAGCAGCGTGCCGGTTGTGGCTTTGGCCCGCAGAAACGAGCCGTTGATGGGGAGGCCACCTTCGGGTGCGGCGGCGTTCAGATTTGTGCTCCACCCGACCGCGAGGTTGTCGCCGCCCGTGCCCCCGGCGCGAATGGCCTCCAGATAGTACTCCCTGCCGGCCTCGAGACGGATGGGGGCGGACTTTTGCAGACCCGTGCGCCATTGTCGCGCGGGCCCCGCATTGCGTTCCTCGGCGATCAACACCGCATGGTCGGAGCCGGCGTCCGGACTCAGGAACAGTTTGCTCTGATCATCCGAGGCGATGAAGAAGACGTAATCGGTGGTGGTGGATGGCACGACCAACCCGTGAACGACCACCATGTAGTGATCGCGGACATCGGCAGGCGGCACCCGGTTGATGTCGCCGGCATGGGGCAGCTCAAAATAGGGAAGAAGTCCGCTGCCGCCTTGCAGGACCGCGTCCGAACTCCCGTCGGCGCCGGGGCGAAACGGGTCTGCCCCGGCGGGAAACCGGCCACGCCCCTGCGGTGCCGGGTAGTGGGGATCCACGCGGGCGCCACGAGTGTTGGGATGGAGGCGGTAGAACAGGCCCGGGGCATCGAAGCGAAGCGGGAGCGTGGTGGGGGACATGGTGGTCTCTCCGGTGGCATCCCGCACCCCGGTGACCTCCACCGTCCTCGGCGTTTGATCGAATTCTCCGACACCCAGCACCACCGCATCGGTCCCGTCCATCACGACGCCCAAAATCGCCTTTCCGGTGACGGCGTAGTGGGCGGGGTTGGTTGCGGATGCCGCCTCCACTGGGGCATCGAATTGAATTCGGAGACCGGGAGGCTCCGGCCAGCCGGACACGGCGAGGGCGCGGACCGGATCCGGAGGAGGCGGCTCTCCGCCGCCGCAGCCGGTGCCGTCCGGAAATCCGCCGTTGCCGGCCACACGGGCGATGTTGTCGCGCCGCAGGCAGTTCACGCTGAAGAACGATCCGGCGATCACCAGGCCCCCGCCCGGTTCCAAAAGAATCGAGCTGACGCTCGGCAGGGCCTCGTCCGCCCCCGGACTGAGGAAGTCGCCCTCGAGAACCGTGTCGAACGAGTGGTCGAGCACCCCCCCGGAATGCAGGCGGGCCAGTCCCCGGCGCTGCCGCCCTTCGATTCCGGGAAAGTACCCCCCGACCAGGATCCTGCCATCCGGCGACGGAACAATGGACCCCACCCGGGAGCGATCGAACCCGCCTGTTGGGCGGATGTCCGGTTGGAATGAGGTGTCGAGGCCGCCGTCCGGAGTGAGACGCGCGATCGCGGCAGGGGGTCCGCCAATGTGCCCGAAAAAGTCCCCTCCCACGAGCAGCCTGTCGTCATGTTGCAGCGCGAGGGCGAAGACCCTGGAGAACGCCTGGAAGCCGAAATCGGGAGCATACGCCGGGTCCAGTCGGCCACCCGGCATCAGGCGGGCCAACATGGGTCGCGACATGCCGTTGACCCGGGTGAAGCCGCCGCCAATGAGGATCTGGCCGTTGGGCATTTCCAGGACCGCCAGCACGCCTCCGTCCACGTCCCCTTCGAAAAGGGTCTCGACGGCGCCATCGGATTGCAGCCGGGCCAACCCGCGTCGGAGGACCCCGTTGACCGTGAGAAAGAATCCACCGATCACGAGCTTCTGGTCGGACTGCACAAGGATCGCAGTGATTTCCCCGTCGAATGCGTTGTTGGCGAGAGTGGAGTCCAGGCTTCCGTCGGAATTCAAGCGGGCCAGGCGGGAACGCGGCATTCCATTGACGCTCTCAAACGCCCCTCCAATCAGCAGCCTGTCACCTCCCTGCAACGCCCAGGCCAGAATCGGGCCGTCAACGACCGGCGAGTACCCGGCATCCAGGCTGCCATCGCTGTTCAAGCGCGCCAGCCCGCGGCGTGGTTCGCCATTGACCAAGGTGAACCCACCGGAGAGCAGGATCTGGCCGTTGGACTGACGCAGCGCGGCGGTGCTGCCATCCGTGCCAACGTGGCTCCCAAAGACCGGCGCCGTTTCGGCGGCCGGTCTCCCGTCAGCACCGGCCAGCATCAGCGCAGCCGCCAAAGACAGCACCCGACGACTGCCGCAGGCGGATGATCGCCTGCGACCCTCCGGGTCGTTCGGACGGCACTCAGGAGCGTCCGCCAAGGTCGAGGCGGATGGCGTGACGGGCTGCGGGGCGCCCGGGGCACAACACGACGGCTTCATCTCTTAAGCCTTCGCGCGGACCGCAGCCGATCTAACGAAACCTTCCGATTTCAAGGTCCGCCGCTGACGGGACCGCCGGGCCCCGTGGAAACGGAAAAAACCGTGCCGAGATTCCCGCCACCGCCATTGAGCGTGGCGCCAAAAAAGATGTTCCGGGCTCCGGGCGTCAGACGAGATCGTGCACGGGCGCCGTCCAGTGGTCCTCCCGTGAAGTGATGGAGAATCCGGTAGCCGCCACCTCCGGGGTCCATCCAGAAGATCGCCCCCAAGTTGGCCGTCCCGCCGGCGAGCGAGGCTCCCAGGAATGATCCCCCGGGAAGGCGTGTCAGCCCGACCGCAGGCTGCTTCGCATCGTCCACGACCGAGCCGCAATGGTGAAGAATCTCGAACCCCGACCCGTCGGGCCGCACGCGAAACACCCCACCGTTCCCTGCGGTGCCGCCGAGCAGTGCCGTGCCGTAGAGGAAGCCGTCATCCCCGTCCACCAGGGTTCCCTCGGGATGCATCAAATCTCCCGGAACCACTCCCAGACTCTTCACCACGGTCAGCGCGCCGCCCGGATCCAGCCGAAAGACGGTTCCATTATCCTTCGTTCCACCCTTCCTGGTGGTGCCATAGAGGACGCCTTGAGCATCCAGGAGCAATCCGCCCACAGGGTGGCGCGGGTCCTCCTCCCGCCCCCGCCAAAGGCCCGTCACCACCGCATAGCCATCACCGTCCTTTCCGATCCGGAATACGCCACCCCGCCCGTGGCCCCCGCCCCCGGTCGTCGTGCCATAGATCCAGCCGTCCGGGCCCTCCAGCAGTTCGGATTGGGGATGACGGCAATCATTGGTGGGGGCGAACGCGTGCAGCACCTGAAACGCCCCGCCGTCGCGCGTCATCCGAAACACGGTGCCCGCGCCGGCCGCTCCCCCCCGGAATGCGGTGCCGTACAGCCACCCGTCGCTGCCCTCAATGACCCCACCGGTGGGCTCCCCGCCGTCACGGGCCGGGTCCAGAGCCCGCAGGATCCGATAGCCCTCACCCGGGACCCCCAACCGAAACACCACCCCCCCGCCACCGGGCCCGCGGTTCACCGCAGTTCCATAAAGGAAACCGTCGCGGGACAAGATGAGCGGTCCCCAACCATTGACTCCGTCGCGGTTCGTGGGACCGAACGCGTGAAGAATCCGGACGTCGGCCCGAAGCACACCTGGCGTGATCGCGGCGCCAGCACCTGGCATGACACCTGGCGGGGACCCGCTCCCGGCCTCGGTGGGTGACCGCGGCCCGGCCTCCCGGAATGTCAGCAGTGCGAGCACACCGGCGGCCGCGGCCAGCACGAGGCCCGCAGCCCCCCAGCGACGGACCGGACCGGAAGCCTGGCGGGACCTTCGGGGATCCTTCCTGGGCTCATCGAGCACCAGTCGGTACACCTCGACAGTGGCCTGGATGTTCTTCAGTGACGGCCGGCTCAACGGCACCAGCGCGTGATCCACCTTGTTTTCGATCTGCTCGTACACCGCCCGGGAAACACACACGCCGCCCGGCTCGGCCAGGGGCTCGATGCGCGCGGCGATATTCACCCCGTCGCCGAAGACATCACCGTCCCGGCAGACCACATCGCCCAGGTGGATGCCAATCCGGATCAATACGCGCCGCTCTGCTGAACGGGTGGCGTTGCGATGGCGCATCAGGCCCTGGATTTCCAAGGCGCAGTTCACCGCCGCCAGCGCGCTGGCAAACTCGACGAGGAAGCCATCACCGGTGGACTTGATTTCGTTTCCCTGATGCCTGGGAAATACGGAGCGAAGCACCTCGCGATGTTCCTCCAGAAGTTCGAGGGCCAGCGCCTCGTTGCGTTGGGACAGGGCACTGTAGCCCACCATGTCAGTGAACATGATCGCCGCCAGCCGGCGATGCTCGGTGGAGGAGGAAGCCACGGCCCCGGGGTACACCTGCGGCCCGGAGTTGGCGAGCCCGGGTCCTCTTCTTGAACGTCGAACCTGAACGGGATCATCCAGCGATCCTGAGGCACCGCAACGATCGCACAGGACACGGTCAGGCCCTCGATTCCAGGCCTTCTGTTTGGGAGGTGACTACCGGGGGCCGTTGGAAGTCCCGGGGTTGAATTGCTGCTGTTGGCCGATCCGGGTTCCCTTCGCGTGGTCGGGGCCCATTTCGCCCAGCGCCGAGCCCGGGGACCTCCGTCGGCCACCCGACCCCACGCCCGGCGACTGCAATTGGCCGGTCGTCAGCACGCCGCCTCGACGTGATTCGAAACGTCGCGGGCGACGGGGACCGCGACGCGAGGCAGGACCTCACGGTAGATCCCCTCCACACGGGCGGCGATCCCGCTCCAGGTGTGCCTCTGGACAACCCGGTGGGCTTGAACCCCAACGTGGCGCACCCGCCATGGATCGCGGGCAACGGTGCGCGCCAGTTCCACGAAGTGCTCCGAAACCCCGAATCGTGCCAGCCACCCCGTCTCCCCATGCCGGATGAGTTCCGCCGCTGCGGCATGGTCAAATGCGAGGACTCCAAGCCCGCTGGCCATCGCCTCCGGGACGACGTTGCCGAAGGTCTCGGTCAAACTGGGAAAGAGCAGGAGATCCGACGAGGCGAAGTGCGCCGCGAGCTCGCGTCCCCCGCGCATTCCCGCGAACCACGCGCCGGGGCACCATTGCTCGAGGTCCCGCCGGGCCGGCCCGTCTCCAACCACCACCAGCCGCCAGCGCGGGTTCTCCCGGCGGATCGCATTCCATGCCGCGACGAGGACCTCCAGGTTCTTTTCAGCCGCGATCCGCCCCACATACAGGGCAACCGGGGCGTCGCCGTCCACTCCCCAGGAGCGGCGCAGCGATCCGCACCGGAAATCGGGACTGAACCGGGCCGCATCCACCCCCCGGCCAACGACCGTGAGGTTGTGGAATCCGTCCCGGGCCAGATCCGCCGCCAGTGCGCGTGTCGGGACCATCGTACGCACCGTGCGGTTGTGGAAATGCCGCAACCAGGCCGCGATCAGGCGGCGCAAGGCGCCAATGCCGTAGTGGCGGCTGTAGGTATGAAAATTCGTGCGAAACTCCGAAACCACCGGGATGCCAAGACCGGCGGCGGCCCGGACGGCGGACCAACCCAGGGGTCCCTCGGTGGCGACATGGACGATGTCGGGGCGTCGGCGGGTCCAGAGCGACAAGAGCCGCCGCCTCGCGGGCAGCCCCATGCGCAGGTCGGGATACCCGGGAATCGGGATCCCGCGGGTGAGGACGACGGCGGGGACGGAATCCGGCAGCGCCGGTTCCTGACGCTGGCGGGGACGGATCAACGGAATCGAGTGGCCTCGCTTGAGGAGTTCCGCAACAAGCCGGGCCAGGCTCAGGGCAACCCCGTTGACCTCGGGCGGGTAGGTCTCCGTCACGACGGCAATCCGGAGCGCGGGGTCATGCCGTTGGTGGACTGCCGCGTCCACCTCGTCCGACGCAAGGGTCATCCAGTCACCTTGCAATGGCCCCGCAACGGTCGCGTGGCACCCAATTGATATTTCGGTATCGAAACCGGACTGTCACGGCCCCTTCACCCGTGCGCATTGAAGTGGGCCCGGGTTCCCAATCCGGAACCCGTCTGATGACCGATCAAAAACCACTGCACAACGTGAACTCAACCGTGAACTCCTTCCTTGAGGACCTCCGCATCCAGCGATGGGATGACCACCGGTATTATCACCACAGCCGCGTCAATCAGGCGCTCCACCTCCTGAGCGCGGTCTCGTTCGTCGTCGCCTATGGACTTCTGTTCGTGGACCCCGCCTGGGCGGCGCTCCTGGCCTGGGGCGTTTCCATGACCAGCCGACAGGCGGGTCACTTCTTTTTCGAGCCCCGGGGCTACGACCACGTGAACGACGCCACCCATGAGCACAAGGAGGACATCAAGCTGGGCTACAACCTGCGGCGCAAGGTGGTGCTGATGTCCCTGTGGGCCGCCATCCCGCTCCTCCTGCTCATCAATCCCTCGCTGTTCGGAAGAATCGAGCCCGCGACGAACGCCGGCGGATACCTTCACGACCTCGGCATGGGCTGGCTCGCCATTGGCGTCGGCGGACTCATCTTCCGGACGGTCCATCTCTTCTTCCTCCGGGATGTCCGTACAGGTCTGGTGTGGATGACCAAGATTCTCACCGACCCCTTCCATGACATCTACCTCTATTGGCGCGCGCCGTTGTGCCTCCTGCGCGGGGAATGGATGGATCCGATGATCCATGTCCGCGGCCATTAGAGCGCCATCGCCCGGCGGATGACCTCCCTCAGGAGGAGCCGGCGGATGGAGCGATTGGTGAAGCCGGGCTGCTGCCACCACCATCCGTCACGGTCCATGGCCTGCGCCGCACGCACAATCCGCGCCGCAACCTCCTGAAACTCCTGCTCGGAATGGTCCAGGCTGAAGATCAGGCGGCCGGTGCCGACCCAGCTCAACGCCAACCCCTCGGCCCGCAGATAAAACTGGAACATCCAGTTGTAGCGGGACGGGAGCTGGTACAGCACCGTCCAGATGGAGGACAGGTGGGCCACCCGGATGGGCATCCCCGCCTGTTCGAGCCGGGTGTTGAGATCCTCCGCCCGGCGGTTCCATCGCCCGTCCAGGTCCGTGTAGACCGCAGCGGCTTCGGGGGAGTCCAGGTGCTCCAGAAACCGCTGCATGGCGGTCATCACGTAGGGATGGGAGTTGAAGGTTCCCCGGGCGAAGCAGATGTCGGCGGGGTGCCCTTCCCGGAACCGCTGCATGAGGGGACGCCGCCCGCAGACGGCCCCGACGGGAAACCCGCCACCGAGAGTTTTGCCGTAGGTGACGAGGTCGGCTCGGACGCCGAAGTACTCCTGCGCGCCACCGCGGGCGAGCCGGAAACCGGTGAGGACCTCGTCGAGAATGAACACGATCCCGCTCGCCCGGCAGGCTTCGCGGAGCTGTCGCAGCCACGCGGCATAGGCTTCACGGTCGAAGCGGGCCCGGCGCGAGCTGTCCATGAGGGACGAATCGCCGGGCGCCGGGGCATTGGGATGAAGGGCCTGGAGCGGATTCACCAGCACGCAGGCAATGTCCTTGCGGGTGGCGAGCACGCGGAGGGACCGCGCGTCCAGGTCGCGCAGGGTGTACACCTTCCCGGGAGGCATCGGGTTCCCGGGTCCCGGCTGCACGTCGTCCCACCACCCGTGGTAGGCGCCGCAGAACCGCACGATCCAAGGACGCCGCGTGTGGAAGCGCGCCAGGCGAACCGCCTGCATCACGGCTTCGGTGCCCGACATGTGAAACGACACCTCGTCCATGCCGGAGATCTGGCAGAGGCGTTCGGCATTCCAGGCAACACACGGATGGTAGCCGCCGAGGACCGGACCCAGCTTCCGGGCCCGGGCCACCGCTTCATCCATGCACTTCCGGTAAAAGTCGTATCCGAAGACGTTCACCCCATAGGAACCGGTCAAATCGTGGAACGTCTGCCCGTCGAGATCGGTCACCCGAACCCCATCGCTCGACTCCAGGAAGCTGCCCAGGACGATGTGTCTTCGAAGAAAGGCGCTGTAGGGGAAGGGAACGCGATAGGCGCTGGTGAACTGCAGGTCGGAGATCCGGGTCCGCGCCTCCCCGGAGAGCGCAAGGGTTGCGGTCTGGGGTTCCCGAATCCTCGCGGCCAGGCTGTGGAAACCCGCCTGCCTTCGGGTGACGACCTCCCCAGGCGCCCCGTCCGACGCAAAGAACTGGTGCTCGTCGAACTCATATCCGGGCATCAGTGCAGCCACGCGTCGCGCGATCCGCGAATGCCCCGCAAGCGAGGGATGCTTGGCGAGGGAGAGTTCAATGCGGCGGCGGATGAACGGTGCCGAGACCGCCAGGGCTGCCAGACCGCACGCAGAAAGCGCCGTTACGTCATTCATTCCGAGGACTGAACTCATGTTCCAAAAACCCTCCCGGCCCCCGGCCGACGCGTCCGGTCCGCCACACCTTCCGCCGGTCACCGGGGCGCGGCGCGCGGCGCGAATGCTGAAACACATCCGCGACCGGCTGCTCCTCCAGGAAGACCTGAACTTCCTGCTGACGAACCGTGTGCCCCGGATGCTCCTCACCCGCCTCATGGGACGGTACAGCCGCATCCGGAGCCGTCCCCTGACCCGTCTTTCCATCGGTGTTTGGCGCCTCTTCTCCGACCTGGATCTCAGCGAGGCCCGCGTCCGGCATTTTGAAAGCCTGCAGGAATGCTTCACCCGGGAACTCCGGGAGGGAGCCCGGCCGCTCGATCCAGATCCTCGCATGATTGTCAGCCCCTGCGACGGCATCGTGGGAAGCATGGGACGCGTCGAAGCCGGTCGGGCGTATCAGGCAAAGGGGTTTCCCTATTCCCTGCAGGAGTTGTTCGGGGGGTTGGATGCCGCCGGCCCATTTCTCGACGGGGTCTACGTCACGCTTCGCCTCACCTCGGCAATGTACCACCGGTTCCACGCGCCACAGGATGCCTGTGTGGAGCGGGTGAGCTACTTCAGCGGAGACACGTGGAATGTGAACCCGATCGCCCTGCGACGGGTGGAGCGGCTCTTTTGCCGCAACGAACGGGCGGTGCTGCACCTCCGCCTCACCTCCGGGCACCCGATGGCCCTCGTCGCGGTCGCCGCAATCCTTGTGGCCGGCATCCGGCTCAACTTCCTGGACGTTCGTCCCCATCTCCGCTTCCCGGGGCCGAGGCAGTTCCCATGCCGGTTCGCCACGCGGCGCGGCGAGGAGCTGGGATGGTTCGAGCATGGTTCCACGATTCTCGTGTTCGCGCCGCCGGCATTCACGCTCCACCCGGGCGTCGAACCCGGGACGCGGATCCGGATGGGGCAGGCACTGCTCCTGCCACCTCACGGGGATGCCGGAGGGTCGTGATGCGGACACCCGGGCCCGGGCGTGGAGGGCGCTCCTCCGCACGGGAACCTCTCCGGATTCCGCAGGCAATGCCGGCCGACGAACCCCCACTGGGGCCGGCAGGAACACTTGGAGCCGCCCCGTGACGCGGGATTGGGGCCACGGACATTTTGGCGATTCCGGAGCAACCCGGGAGCGAGCTGTCACCCTGGGTGCTTTCAAACGGGCCCTTCGACAATTCCGGTGAGTTCCTGTTGGAGAGCAAACGACCGATCCGGGGCATGAGCCGGACGCGGACCGCTCCTCTGGCGCCGGATGGGCGCGGGACCCGGTATCGCCGGGATGCCCGCCCCTGGCGGCGGCATCGGCGGGGCGGTGGCGACGGAGGCCGATGGGCCTGCCTCAACCGGCCGGGTCAGCTCATGCCATCGGAGGATCTCAAACCGCCCCTCCTCGTCCTCGGCAATAGCGGTGCAACTTTCCACCCAGTCGCCGCTGTTCAGGTACAGCAGACCCCGGATCGTTCGCTGCTCCGCGCGGTGGATGTGCCCGCAGATCACCCCGTGGACCTTGTGCTTCAGAGCAAGCCGCACCATGGCATCCTCAAACCGGGTGACGTAGCGCACTGCCGACTTGGTGT
>JAHCBB010000047.1 GCA_019634635.1 Verrucomicrobiia bacterium | reverse complement strand
GCCCGCCACGGACCGGCCACCGCTTCGGTTGACGCTGAAAGCCTTTCCCCGGTAGCGTGGCTTCACGTGAGTCGTCGCCTGCGCATGATCGCCGCCGGACTGCTGTGCCTTTCGCTGGGCCTGCACTGGGTGGTGCTGCAATCGGTGGCGTGGACCTCGATGCTCATTGAGCGGTCCTGGACGACTTCGTTTGCGGAGGCCGTCACCACCACGTTTGACGGCGAACATCCGTGCCGATTGTGTTCGCTGGTCCAGGCGGGAGCCCGCGCGGAGGCGTCCTCAAACAAGTCGGGCGCGCCGAAATCGCCGAAACTGGACATGGCCTCCCTCCCATCGCTGGCATGGATGGTCCTCCCGCGGGCTGCCGAGGTCACGGAGATGCGCCCGTTTGGCGCTCCCGTCCAGCGAACCGAGGCCCCGCTGCTGCCGCCGCCCCGCCCGGCCTGAACGCCGTCCGCGGACGTGTCGTTGGTCCAGATCGCCTCTCCGGAGGCGGGGCGCCCCGGGCACCTCGCACACCGGCAGGTGGGACCTGTCGGATCCGCGGATGAGAGTCCGCCTTCCGGTCGTCGCCACCGGATGTGAGCCTGCGGACCCTTCCCCCCCACGAAGACGAGTCGCCTCGTCACGGAATGTTGCGATGTCTGGAGCGCATTCCGGCTCCTGAATTCCAGAGCCCGCCCCCTTTGGCCGTCACATGAAACGCTGTCGTCGCGCGCCCGCCGAATTCCGGTTTGACCGTTCTGCCGGGTTCACGCTGATCGAACTGCTCGTGGTCATCGCCATCATTGCGATTCTGGCGGGCCTGCTCCTGCCGGCATTGGCCGGAGCCCGGAGCCTCGCCCGGTCCACCGCCTGCCTGTCGAATCTCCGTCAGCTCGGCATCGGGTGTGCCTTGTATGCCGCTGACCATCGCGACGCGTTGCCCCAGTCCGCGCATCAGGGGGCCTCGTGGATCGGCCGGCTCGCCGCTTACGGCCTGACCAACGTGTACCGGTGCGTCCTCGACACCAACCGCGCGCGCCTCAGCAGCTATGCCATCAACGATTTTCTTACGCCGCGTCCGTATGGGGCCCGGGACCTCGACTTCTCGCGCCTGACCGCCGTTCCCGCACCGGGAGAAACGCTGCATCTGACGGAGGCGCGTGGCGATTTCGACGGTTCCGACCATTTCCATTTCGCCGACCGCTCCGGCGGCGGCTTCACAACCAATCGCTTTCCGCGGCAGGTTGCGGTGCTCCGGCACCGCGGTGGCGCCAATTACCTGCACGCCGACGCCCATGTGTCCGGACTCTCCTGGACACGGGTTCGATCCCTTCTGGGGCCCCCCGTGACGCGCTTTGTGCGTCCCGACGGCCTCGACGACAACACCCCCAACCCCTGAGAAACCGGGATGGCCCGGAGACCACACACCACAAATGAAACATACCCATCAAGGGATGCTGGCGACCGGCCTGATGGCCCTGGCACTCGCCGCACCCCTCCACGCCCAACACGGGCATCTGAACAGCGGCGCCGTCGGACAGAACCAGGGTGATGCCCTGAGCTTCCTCAACGGCGCCGATTTTGCGGCAGGCTCCGGTTACGTGAAGGCCCTCAACTTCGCGGGATCCGGAACCTACGCGGGCCACTACGAGGGAGGCATCACGCTGACGGCGGTCCACTCCCTTTCGGGCACCGACGCCAACGGCATCCCGTACGTCGCCAATCCCAACGGCGCCGCCCCCGGGGCGTTCCTCCAGTACAGCATCGTCTCCGTTGAGGGACCCGCCGGCGGCACCTTTGCCTTCTGGGAGGCGGGAGCCACGGCGCCCACATTCCGTTACGCGTCCGGCTACACGGCGGGCGGCGCACCGGACCTCATCGTCATCAGCGACGCCTCCACCGGCGCCGGGATTCCGGGCGGGGATCCGTTCGGACACCTCCACGGGCGCCGTTTTACCGCGACCACGGCCGGCGACTACACGGTGGGCTTTCAACTGGTGGACACCTCGGCCAATGGCGTCGGCGGCGGACCCATCCACACCGCCAGTGACGTGCTTCAGATCCAGTTCAGCGCCGTACCGGAGCCGGGAGCCTGTGTCCTTGGACTGCTCGGAATCGGCGCGCTGGGCTGGGCGATTCGCCGCAGGTGAACCCGCAGCGGCATGACCACGGGTGTGGGGACGCAAGAGGACCGGAAACTCGCGATGGATCGGGCGCCTACCTTCGCCATCGCGGGCTTGGATCGGACCCCTTGGCCCCGCACCCAATGTTGAAACGTTCGAGCCCATGATGCGATTCCGAAATCCTTGCCCCCGCTGGTCTGCCGCCGCGTGGGTTCTTGCCGCGCTCCCGGGACTCCGTGCCCCGGCCCATGAGCACCTTGCCGCCGGGGCCCTCACTTCGGAAGCCGGGGCGGCGCTGCTGTTCGTCAACGCGGCCAATTTCGCCGCCGAGTCCGGATATGTCGTGCCGCTGACGGAGTCCATTGCCGGCCCGTATGCCGGATGGCATCACGCCGAGCTCGCGTTTGTTTGCCAGGCCGCCACACCCGACTTTGGTGGACCCGCACCCTTCCACCCGGTGTTGGGCGCACGCATCGAGGCGGTCATTGAGACCATTGATGGACCGGCAGGTGGACGCTTCGGGTTCTGGGAGACGCCCGGCGACGCGGCGATGGCGACGGAGTTGACGTTTGATCTGCCCGTTGGGACGACCGATGGAACTTCGCGATTTCCCGTCAGTGAGAACGACGGCGCGCCCGGCGCCGATCCCTACGGGCACATCCACGGCCGGGTGTTCAGTGGCTCCCTCCCGGGGCTGTACCGGATCGGATTCCGCTTCGTGGATACCTCCGCGAACGGGCCGGGCGGCGGCCCGCTGCATCCGCCCTCCCCGAGGTACGCCCTGTTCTTTCAGGCCGGCATCACCATCGCTTCGGTCGCCGACCTCCCATCGGGTCCCGAAGTCACCTTCGCCGCGGTCAACGATCACCAATACGTGCTGGAGGCCAGTCCCGAGCTGGGCGCCGGAGCCCTGTGGACACCCGTCGGGGAGCCCGTCACGGGTGACAACCGTCTGCACCGCCTCCAGGCATCTCCGGTTACGGATCTTCGGTTCTACCGCCTGCGTCGCGATCCCCTCTGAGCCCCAAGCGTGACCGGCTTCCGAAATTCCCGCCTGGATGCCTCCGTTCCCGCCCTGGTCCTGCTGCTGTTCAGCGGTGCGGCGGGACTGGCCCACCAGGTGATCTGGACCCGTCGGCTGGTGGATGTGCTCGGCGCGAGTGCCGAAACGTTTTCGCGGGTGGTCGGTGCCTTTTGCATCGGGCTGGCCCTCGGAAGCGCCTTGGCTGCCGCGCGTCCGGCCCGAACCGCCAGTGCGTGGCGCCGGGTCGCCCTCGCGGAGCTGACCGTGGCACTGCTGGGGCTCATCGTCCTCCAGGCGCCACCCATGGCCGATGCCGTCCGCGATCACTGGGGGATCGGCGCCGGACTCCGTTGGGGGTTGCCCGCCTTCCTGATCATCCCGCCGGCCGTCGCCATGGGACTGGTGCTCCCGGCGGTGCTGTCGGCTGTCCGAAATCCAGCCATCACGCTAAAGGCCTATGCCATCAACACATTCGGAGGCGTATTGGGCATCGCCCTCACGGTGTTCATTGGATTGCCGGTGCTGGGTCTCCGTGGTGCCGGGGTCGCGGTCTGCGGACTCAGCGGACTCCTCGCACTGGGGGCTTGGACCGCCCATCGCGCTTTGGGCCCGACCGACCTCCCGAACCCGTCGCCGGATCTCTCCGCTGGTCACTCAGCCCGCCCCGATTTCCTTGCACCGCGGGTGGCCTCGCTGCTGGCCTTCGCATCCGGATTCCTGGTCCTGGGCCTGGAAGTCACGGCCCAGCACCAGTTCGCCCAGATCGCCATCAACTCCCATTTCTCGGGCGCCACCATCCTTGCCATCGTGCTCCTGTCCTTGACAGGTTCCACCTTTGCACTGGTGCTCCGGGAGGGCCGCGGTCGGCGCTGGGACCTCGGGAATCTACTCCTGATGGCGGGGGGCGTCTGGACGCTGCAACCCCTCCTGTTCCTGTGGCTCCGTCCGGGACTGCAAATCCTGCCTTATGAACTCGCGCCCGCGGCGTACTTTCTCCGGCTGACGGGACTTGCCGTGCTCACGCTCGCCCCCGGATTCGTGGTCTCGGGCCTGCTTTTTCCCCGCCTGCTGCAGTCGGCGGGGGAACCGCGCACCATCGCACGCCTGCTGGCTTGGAACGGGTTGGGCTCCTGGCTGGGCGCCGAGACCTTTCAGATCGTGGTGCTGCCCTCCCTGGGTCTTTGGCGAACTGCACTGGCCGCCGCCGGCACCTATCTCCTCTTCGCGTTGCCTCTGGTGCGGTCGGCAGGCCGTGAGGCATCCCCATGCCGTCCCGCCTGGCGCGGGTGGCGGTCCGCGCTGGCACTCATCCTGGTCTGGGCCGCGGTCTGGCCGCGCGCCGCCCGCTGGCCGCAGGTCGGGTATGCCCCCGCGGAACGCGTGGTCGCCGTGACGACGGGGCGGGAGGGGGTCGTGGCCACGGTGGTCCGGGACACCAACGATTGGCGGATCGTTTTCAACAACTCGTACACCTTGGGCGGCTCACGAGCCCAATCGAATCAGGAACGTCAGGCACACCTGCCACTCCTGCTCCACGGAAGCCCCGCAACCGTCGCCCTGTTCGGTATCGCCACTGGCAGCACCCTCGCCGGCGCCGCACAGAACCCAGGCATCCAACGTCTCGATGCCTTTGAGCTCAGCCCCATCGCAGTCCGGTTTGCCCGGGAACACTTTGCCCCCTTCAACCGTTCCGTCTTCGACGACGCCCGCGTGCGCGTGTTTCTCGACGATGCGCGGTCCGGAGTCGCCTCGACCCACGGTGTCTATGACGTCATCGTGGGCGACTTGTTCCTGCCATGGCGGACCGGGGAAGGACGCCTCTTCTCCCGGGAGCATTTTGGTGCCGTCCACCGGGCCCTGAAGCCCGACGGCCTCTTCTGTCAGTGGCTCCCTCTCTTTCAGCTCACCCGCCTGCACTACGAGGTCATTGTCCGGACATTCCTGTCCGAGTTTCCGAATGGCTTTCTGGTCCGCGGCGACTTCTATCCTGAGTTGCCCATCGTCGGCCTCTGCGGTTTCGCCGGGGGCCGATCTCTGGACGCCGTGGACTGGGCCGGGGTGGCCCGTGCCTGCGAACGATTGCGCGCCGCGGGCACCGTCGCTGATCCCCTCGCGCGTCATGTGGATGGCGTGGCCATGTGTGTGGTGGGTCCGCTGCCCCCTCCGGGGCCGGGGCCGGTGAACACGTTGGACAATGCCTGGCTGGAATGGGACGCCGGACGCAATGTGGTCGGTCTGCGCACGCCCTGGTTCGTCGGCGTGCCGCTCGCGGAATACCTTCGGGACGTGGTCCGAGGCTCGGCCGCTCGTCTCCCGCAGCAGCTTCGTGCGGCACATGACTCCGGTCAGTTCTTCCTCACGCTGGAGGTTGCCGCGCGCGTCCGGGCTCCGGTGCTCGCCAACCTCCAGTCGCAGATCCTCGAGCGTTTGCCGGCGTCACTGCGCTTCGACCCGGAAGCTGACTGGACCCAGTGGCCTGGAAGCCAGAAGCCGTCGCCCGGTAACTGGTAGCTCTGCCCGCCACCGCCATTGCGGACTCGGATGCATTCGCACCGGAGCCACCGCTCCACGGCCGCCGCACTGCTTGCCGGAGGACCGTTGGCATCGCCGCGGGCGCTTCGGGCCCGCGGGGAATCGGGTCCGAAAAATTTACGGGTGGCCGGTTCCGCCACAACGGTCTATTGGGGAGCGCATGCGACGAATGTCTCTTCTCAGATTCGTGCTCGACGCCCTGGCGGCGACGGTGGCGCTGGGTCTGATTGCCGGATGCGGCCACAAAACGGACACGAGACCAGCCACCCTTCGGGTGCTCAGCTACAACATCCACCATGGCGAGGGAACGGATGGGAAGCTCGACCTGGACCGGATCGCCGCGGTGATCCGGTCCGCAGAACCAGACCTGGTGGCGGTTCAGGAAGTGGACCGCCATACGGACCGGACCGGGCGTGTGGACCAGACGGCGGTGCTGGGTGAACGCACCGGAATGCACGCGGTTTTCGGAAAGGCGATGGATTTCGCTGGAGGTGCCTACGGCCAGGCGGTGCTGTCCCGCTGGCCGGTCGAGACCGTCGAAGTGTTCCTGCTGCCCGGCGAAACGGGCCGGGAGCCGCGCATCGCCCTGATCACCCGCGTCCGCCCGCCGGGGTCTGCGACATCGGTCTGGTTTGCGAGCACCCACTTCGATCATCAGCGCGAGGATCTGCGCGAGAAATCCGCGCGGGCCCTGGCGGACCGGTTGCGAACGGCGGAGGGTCCCGTGATCCTTGCCGGAGACTTCAACGCGGAGCCGGAAAGCCGTTCGCTGCAAATCCTTCTTGAGAGCTTTGCAGATGCCGCCGCCAGCCATCCCGAGCCGACCATTCCTTCCGAGGGGCCGGACCGCCGGATTGACTTTGTGCTTTTCGCGCCTCCGGGCGGATGGCGCGTGCTCGACACCGCGGTGATCCCCGAAGCCGTCGCATCCGACCACCGGCCGGTGCGGGCGACACTGGAACGGCTGCGCTGATCGGTCAGCGGTCTTTCCGGAATGGCCTGACTGGGAGTCCCCCGGCGCTGAAACGTCCTCCATCACGGTTCACCCCGGCTTCTCAAGTGCGAGATCCGGGACGGGCCCTTGGCGGTTGCTGAGTGATTGCGGCACCGTCTGAATCCGGCAGGAGCCGAAACCGCAGGATTGAATGGGCGCCAGTCCGGCTCAGGATCCGGCCATGGACTCGCCCCACACCTCCCGCCGCCGGTTTCTCGCCGCGGGTCTCGCTGCAGGAACGCTGATGTCGCGCGCCTGCGGCGATGCCTCCGGCCAGCGGCGGTTCACCCTGGATCTCACCCCGGGCGCGATCGGCGTCAGCGGTACCCTGCCGGACATCATCCGCCTTGCGGAAGCCCACGGCTTTGAGTCCGTCCAGCCCGATGCCGGCTGGCTGGTGCTTCAGGACGCCGAGGGCCGGCGGCGGGTGACCGAAGCCCTCGTCCGCGCAGAACTCCGCTGGGGATCGGCCAATCTTCCAGTGGATTTCCGGGGATCGGATGACGTTTTCGAACGGGATGTTGCGGCGCTGCCGGCGGTGGCTGCGGCGCTGCAATCGGTGGGTGCCACGCGGATCGGCACGTGGATCTCCCCGGGCCACAACGAACTCTCCCACGCCGACAACATGGAGCGGCATGCGCGACGACTGCGCCAAACGGCCCAGGTGCTCTCCGATTACGGAATCCGCCTGGGATTGGAATACGTGGGCACCCCAAGCCTTCGTGCCCGGTTCCGGCATTCCTTCATCCACAACCTTTCCGGAACCCGGGAATTGATCGGGGCCATTGGGGTGCCGGGGACCGGTGTGATTCTCGATTCGTGGCACTGGTGGACTTCGGGCGACACTGAGAACTCCATCCGGCGGCTGACCAACCGAGATCTTGTTGCCGTGGACCTGAATGACGCCCCGGCAGGGGTGCCCCTGGCCGAGCTTCAGGACAACCGCCGCGAGCTGCCAGCGGCGACCGGGGTCATTCCGGTGAAGGTGTTTTTGGAGGCACTGGTGGCTGTGGACTACGACGGTCCGGTGCGCGCGGAACCCTTCAATGCCGCGCTCAACGCCCTCGACAACGAGGCTGCCGCCGCGGCGACCATCGTTGCCATCCGCCGGGCGGTTGCTCTGGCGTGATGCGATCCCTGCAGGATCGCGGATGCGGGTCCGGGTCGGGGGGGGAATTCCCCCTGCCCAACGCCCCTTCCTCCTCCCGGCCACCCGGACGCCGAAGCGTCGTCAAAGGGCATGTGATTTGCTTCGCAATGCCATTCGCAATGCCGATATTGACGGACTGATCGCGTGCCAACAGCGTCGGGGCTTCAACTTCCCGACGATGGAGCGGCCTGCCACCAATCTCTCTTGACGAGGCCGATCCTCGATTCCCATGAAGCGCCATTCTGTTGTTGTCACCCTGATCGCTGCGATTGCCGCCCTTTGGCTCGCCGGCCGCCTGACGTCACCCTCGCCAGGGTTGGCGATCACGGGATCATCCGTTCCGACGGGTGATGTCGGGACCGGGACGCCTTCAGGGACGGGACAAGCCCCTGAGGTACAGCAAACTTCATTGGAGGCGGACCCCCGCGGGGCAACGGCAGCTGCGCAGGGTCCCTCGCTCCCGGAGGCCAGCCAACCGCCGCTTCCCCCGTGGGTGGGCCCGCGACCACGACTCCCATGGGATCCCGCGTGGATGCAGCAGTATGCCGGGCGGGAGGCTCCATTGCCGGCCCGATTCCCATTGCCTGGGGGGGCGGAGGCCGTGGGTGAAGTGCTGGAGGTGATGGACACCGCCACGGGCGTGGAATGGATTTCCGGGCGGCTGGATGCGCCCGAACCGGGCTCGTTTTTCTTTCGGCGGCAGTCCATTCCCGGAATCGCGGGGACCCATGTCGGGGTGGTGCAATTTCCCGGGACCGGAAGGGCGCACCGATTGGAACCGTCCTCGCAGGATGGCAGTCCCGAACTCGTCGCCCGGCAACTGGACGAGGTGGTCTGCGTTGCCTATGTGCCCGCCGCCTCCGCGCCGGCCCCTGCCCCCGGCAGTGCAGAACCCGTGCCCGAAGGAGCACCGCTGGTGGACATCGGGCAGCACCCCAATATTCCGATTCCTGACTACCAGAACGGTGTGCCCGTCCTGGAGAGCCTGCCGGGGGCCCGCGGCGTCGCGTACCTGGACTTCGATGGTGAGACCACGTCCCAATGGAACGGCCGGTTGATTGTCGCGCGACGGGCCAGCTTCTCCGCGGGCCAGATCCGGGAAATCTGGCGCCACGTGGCTGCCGACTACACCAGCTTCAACATCAATGTGACCACGGATCTTCGGGCCTTTGAGCGGGCTGCGGAGAACAGCCGCATCCGGGTCATCATCACACCCACGACCGATGCCGGACCTGGCACGGGAGGCGTGGCGTTCATTGGCTCCTGGAACTGGACCGGTGACACGCCGTGCTGGGCGTTCGGAACAACCGTCAAGGACGCGGCGGAGCAGATTGCCCACGAGGTCGGCCACACGCTCGGACTGGGCCATGACGGGCGGCAACCGCCCGGCCGTGACCGGGAGGAATACTATGGGGGCCACGGCAGCGGGGAGGTCGGCTGGGCGCCCATCATGGGCGTGGCCTATGGTCAGCCCGTGACGCAGTGGTCGCGGGGGGAGTATGCCAATGCGTCCAACCGCGAAGATGATCTGCGCGTGATCACCACCTCCAACACCTCGGTGGCGTATCGGGCGGACGACCATGGCGGCACCTTTGCGGCCGCCGGCTTCCTTGAGATCTTCGATGGCGGCACGGTCACCAACCGCGGGATCATCGAGCGGAACACGGACGTGGACGCCTTCCGGTTTTCGACGCTTGGGGGTCAACTGAACCTGACCGCGCGCCCGGCCGGAGTGGCTCCAAACCTGGCGATCCGCCTCGAGCTGACCGACACGGCCGACACCCTGATCCTCGCCTCGAGCCCGGCCAACACCCTGCGCGCCTCGTTCAACACCAATCTGCCGCCCGGGGAGTATGTCCTCCGGGTCCGGGGTGCCGGCCGGGGTGCCAATGCCACATCCGGTTTTACCACGTACGGAAGTCTTGGCTTTTACCAGGTGACCGGAACGGTGCAGGGCGGCGTTGCCCCGGTCCGCTTCCGAATCCCCGAGAATTCACCGATGGGCACCGTCGTCGGCGATCTGGGCCGCCATGCGAATCATCCCGATCCGCGGCGGTTCGAGGCGACCGGTGGCAGCGGACTTGGCGTCTTCCGGGTGGCGCCCGACGGGGAGGTCACGGTGCTGGATGCCACGCGCCTCGACTTCGAGGTCCGGGAGCAGTTCGACCTCCTGGTGGACATCCGATACCCCGGGAATCCGGCGCTCGACGAACCGGGGCGCCGTGTGGTGGTGCATGTGGACGATGTCAACGAAATGCCGGTGGTCAGCAGCGGGCCCCTGCGCATCCACCGCGGGACGCGCGCGGGAACACGGGTGGGCGCGGTCACGGCTTCCGACCCCGATCTGTACACGCGGCTCCGGTTTGGCATCGAGCCGGGAGAGCACGCCGACGCCTTCGGGATCAACGGGTCCGGCGAAATCCGTTTGTTGCGCGATTTCACCGCCGCTGCCGAAACGTTCCCGCTCCGGGTGTCGGCCTGGGACGCCGGCCAGCCGGCGCTGACCAACACGCTGGAACTGGCCGTGGAGGTGCTGGGGACTCCCGCCGGAATGCGGCCGGGTGGCATCGCGTTCGCCCGCCACGACGACATCCCCGGCGCCACGCTGGCGAGGCTGACCAACCATCCGAGCTTTCCCATGTCCCCATCGAGCGTGAGCGAGCTGACGGATGCCGAGATTCCCCGAAGGGATGGCGACTGGTACGGCGCCGTGATGCGGGGTTACCTGCTGCCGCCGGTGACGGGAACCTACGTGTTTGCGATCGCCGGCGATGATGCTTCCGAACTGCGCCTGGGCACCGACACCTCGCCCGCAAGCGCCCGCCGCATTGCCTTCAGCAACCAGGCCACGGAACCGAGACGCTGGACCCAGTTCCCTTCCCAGCGCTCCGTGCAGATTTCGCTGGAGGCCGGACGCGCCTATTACCTGGAGGCCCGGATGAAGGAGGCGGAAGGCGACGACCACCTGGCTGTGGCCTGGCAGAGCGCCGCCGCCGGTGTGACCTCGTTTCAGGTGATCCCCGGACGATTCCTGGCACCCCATGAGATGAATTTCGCCCCGGAGGTCACCCCCCAGAGCCTCCGGCTCCACCGGGACGCCTTCACGGGCGCACGATTCGGGCGGATCGAAGCCACCGACCGCAATGCCGGAGAGGTCCTGACCCTCGAACTGCTCAGTGCAAACCCTGCCGGACTGGTCCGCCTGGACGCGGCTGACGGATGGCTCCGGGTGGCCGATGGCGGGGCTCTCCTGGCGACGACGGACAATGAAATTGCACTGAACGTCCGGATTACGGACAGCGGGGGGTTGTCCACAACGGGTTTGATGACCTGTGAGCTGCTGGCCCCGTCGGCCCTCGGGACGGCGCGTCCGATGGCGGAAATCTTCACCAACCTTTCGGGGGCCACGAGCATCAACGGACTCACCAATCATCCACGCTATCCCGGGCAGCCCGACGCGTTGCGTCCCGTCAGCGGCCTCGTGCTGGGTCGCAATCTCGGACGCAATTACGGCAGCCGCATGCGCGCACAGCTCGTGGTGCCCAGCAGCGGCTCCTACCGGTTCCACATCGCCTCGGACGACAGCAGCGAATTGTGGCTGGGAACCGGCCCGGAACCGGAGACCGCCCGTTTGGTCGCCCGTGTCAGTGGCGCGGTGCTTCCGGAGCAGTGGAATGCCCAGGCGGGTCAGCGAAGTGCCGCCATCGCATTGACTGCGAACCGTCGCTACTACATTGAAACCCGCCACAAACAGGGCGGTGGTGAGGATCATCTGGCGGTGGCCTGGACCCGTCCGGGCACCGCCACGCCAGAGTTGATCCCCGAGGGGGCGTTCACGGCGGTTGACATCGGGCATCCACCCGCCGTGGGCGCTGTGGCGGAGGCGACGATCGCTGCCGGGGCTCCGGCCGGAACCGTGGTGGCCACGCTGGAGGCCCGGGACAGCCGGCTCGATCTGCTCGCCTGGCGGATCACCGGGGGCGATGCGGAAGGCCTCTTCACCGTGGATGCAGACTCCGGCATCGTCTCCGTGGCCGATGCGGCTGCCCTGAGGGGATCGTCGCAGGCCCTGTGGACACTCGATCTCGAGGTCCAGGATTCCGGCTACGGGGATTTGTTCCCGCGCAAGACGACTCCGACCACATTGACCGTTCGGAAGATCGGTGGCGGCTCCCCCTACGAACTCTGGGCCACAACCAACGGGATCGGCGGCGCGCCGCCGGAGGACGACAGCGACGGGGACGGACTTCCCAATCTGCTGGAGTTCGCCTTTGGCGGGAACCCTGAGGCCGACGATGCCCGGTCGGTCGGCCCACGGATTTCCCTGGCCCCCGAGGGCCCGCGTACCCGCGTGCTCGTGACGCACCGGCGGCATCGCGACGCATGGGCCGCCGGCCTGGATTACACCGTGGCGATCCGGGACACGCTCCTCGACGGCGGCTGGGTTCCCGCGAGCACCGATCAGGAGCTGGCGTTGGTGCCCTCCGATCTGCCACCGGGATTCGAGGAAGTCACCTGGCGTCTGGAGGAACCGGTGCCTGAGGGAGATGCTGCACGATGGGTGCGCGTCGAGGTCCGGCTGCTGGCTGAGTAGATCTCTCCACCTCGATCGCCGACGGCGGCGGGGCCGCTCAACCGCCGATGCAGCTCATGGTGCGCGCGGGCTGGACGAAATCCGGCTGGCCAATGCGATGTCCCGGCTCCTTTTCCCGCACCATCGCCATGAGCCTTGCCGCCAGGTCTGCATCGGACGTGCCGTCCCGCAGGGGGGCGCGCAGATCATGCTCCCCGAGGCTGAAGAGGCACGTGCGGATCCGCCCGTCGGCGGTGAGACGCAGGCGGTTGCAGTGGCCGCAAAACGGCTCCGTGACCGGTGCGATGATGCCGACCTCCCCGGCACCGTCGGCATAGGCCCAGCGGCGGGCCGTTTCGGAGGGATTGGCGCTCCCGTTCAAGGGCACCAGATCGAACGTTGCCCGGATGCGTTGAAGGATTTCACGACCCGGCACCACCAGGTCGCGCTGCCATGCCCGGCTCGAGTCCAGGGGCATGAATTCGATGAACCGCATCCCCAGACCTTCCCGGCGTCCGAACGCCGCCAGCGCCCCAATCTCCCCATCATTCAGGCCGCGGATCACCACGGCATTGACCTTGACCGGATCGAGCCCGAGCTCCCGAGCCCTCCGGATTCCGGCCAGCACCTCGCCCAGCCCGTCGCGGCCCGTCATCCGCCTGAAGTTGTCGCGATCGAGGGAATCCAGACTGAAGCTGACCCGGCGAAGTCCCGCGGCCTGAAGTGCGCCGCCAAGGCTGGAGAACAGAAATCCGTTGGTGGTCAGCGCCAGGTCCCGAATCCCCGGAATGAGCGCGAGGCGCGCGATCAAAACGTCCACATGACGCCGCAGCAGGGGTTCCCCGCCGGTGATCCGGATTTTGTCTATCCCGAGACCCACGGCGATGCGGACCACTCGTTCGATCTCCTCGAAGGAGAGGAGTTCCGAGCGGGGTTTCCAGGTGTAGCGGATCGGGGTCGGGGTTGGGGTTTCCGCAGGAGGCCTGAAGCGCGACTGATAGAACTGGGCGGACTCCTCAGTTTCCGGGAGGCAGTACAGGCAGCGGAAATTGCAGCGGTCGGTGATGCTGACCCGGAGGTCGCGCATCGTCCGCCCGTGGGAATCCTGCAGGAGCCCGTTCGTCACGGCAGCATCCTACCTCCGCACCGCCGCGGAGCGAGCCTGCACCTGCGCGCGGGCTTGGGGATCACCGGGGGCGCCCGGGCGGGATCGGGGCCGGAGTGCTGGAAGGGCCGCCGCCAATCTTGACCGAGCCGTCGGTGCCGAGTTCCGCCTGAATCGGGCGATTGGTCGCCGCGACCTCCGCCACGGGCCGGCGGAATCCCTCGTTCAGCAACTGGGCGCCCTTCTTGTCCGTTCCGTAAAGTCCGCGGCGGAGCAACTCCAGCCGGCGGGCGACGCTGACGTCCTCCTTCAGCTTGCGGACCTGATCCCTCAGCGCGGCCAGGTCGTTGAAACGACGTTCGAGTTCGGCCTTTTCGGCCAGCAACCGTCGCAGCTCCTTCTGCAGTTGATCCCGGTTGCCCTCGCTGGTGGCGAGTTTGCGCTCGGTGTCCGAAATACGGCCGTTCAGGGACTCCAGTTCCTCGGTCAGCCCGTTCATGCGCAGGGTCAGCCCGTCCCGCTCGCCCTCCAATTCCACAATCTGCCGGTCCCGGCGCTCGATCTCGGACTGGGCGGCGGCGGCGGCGGCCTTGGCCTGGGCCTCCGTCTTCAACAGGGTCTCGGTCAGGCTGTACCAGCGATTGGACAGGGAACCCAGTTCGTCCGTTCGCAGGGCCAGATTGGTCTGGAGCAACAGGCTGCGCTTCTGCTCACCCGACAGCTTCGAGGAAACCTCGACCAGCTCATTGGACATCCGCGTGACCCGGGCCGCTGCGTCGGCGGCCTCCTGGCTCGACCGCCGGGAGGTCAGCAGCCAGCCGATGCCAAGTCCCAGTGCAATCAGCCCCAGAAGGGCGCTCAGGGTTTTCGAATTCATGGACTGAAACCAAGCTGATCGCGTGCCATCCCGCTGGCAAGCCTTCCGGGTGCCGCTTGCGGGAAGCCATCTCACCGGTAGGGTGGCTTCATGGAGTTGCCCGATCGCATCGGGGTGATGCTGCTCGACGGTTGTCCGCTCTTTCCGCAGGCCCTGGTTCCCCTGTTCATTTTCGAGCCCCGCTATCGGTGCCTGCTGGCCGACGCCCTGGACGGGCACCGGATGATGTGTCTGGCGATGCGCCGCCCGGGATCGTCCGTCGAACGGCCCTGCGAGCTGGCCGGGATCGGACTGATCCGCGTCTCGGTCCGGCACCCCAACGGCACCTCCAACCTCCTGCTTCAGGGGGTGTCGCGCGTCCGGCTTGGCCGTGCGGTGCGCACCAAGCCTTATCGCGTGCACCGGATCGAGCCGGTGGCCGACGAGGTCTCCGACTCCCTCGTCACCGATGCCCTGATGTCCCGCGTGCTGGAACTGGTGGAAGCCCGGTTGTCGCTGGGGGTCTCCATCCCGTTGGATGCCGTGATCCGGCTTGCGGGGTGTCCGGCGTCGGAAGAACCGGTCTCGGTGGCGGACTGCATGGAGGCGTTGCGCCGGGTGCGGGATCCGGGAATTCTCGCCGACCTTGCGGCCACCCTCCTGCTGCCCGACGCCGCCATGCGCCAGGTGGTGCTCCAGTCCCCCGATGTGGAGGAACGCCTCCGGCACCTTGTGCACTTCCTGCTCGCCGAGGTGGCCCGCCTGCAACAAAAGCCGACCTCCCCGTGAACGCCTCCCCCCTGGACGAAGACCGCCTCCAGTCGGCCTCCACCGCTGAGATCCACCGGGCCCTCTTTGAGGACTTCGTGGCGGGGCATGCGCAGATGGCGCTGATGCTCCTCGGACAGATCGAGAATCCGGATACCGGAAGCCGCCACGCCCTGGACGTCGCCGCCGCCAAGCGCTTCATTGACCAGCTGGAGATGCTGGAGGTGAAAACCCGCGGCAATCTGTCCGGGCCTGAGACCCACCTGCTTCGACGCTCACTCCGGGTCACACGGGATGCGCTGGCGGCGGTGCTGGACGCCGGCCGGGATGCCGGATGAGCCGGCCGAAATTTTCCTGAAACCGGCGGAACTGGCGGGTGTCCTTTTCCCAGGTGAACTTGCTTTTCCTGATGATCGGGTGGGCTCTCCTCCTGGTGGTCTGCTGGCCGCTGGCCCTGCTGGTGCTGCTGCTGTTTCCGCTGGTCTGGCTCTTGAGTCTGCCGTTTCGCCTGGTGGCGCTGGTGGTGGGTGCGGCATTCGGACTTCTCCGGGCGATCCTGTACCTCCCCGCCCGGCTGCTCTCGGGTTCCCGCAGGGCGTGATCCGTCCGGGAGGGTCCGCATTGCGCCCGGCGACCCGGCGGGCATGATCGGCGTCGCGCCGATGGCCAAGTACCTGCACGTTTTCAGCATCGGCATCCAGAACACCCTGGTGTACCGCGTGAACTTCCTGTTTCGCGCGGTCATGGGCCTGATTCCGCTGATGGGCACCCTGTTTGTCTGGCGGGCCATCTACGACGGCAGGGGGCCGGACTTCCAGGTCGGTACGCACACCCTGCAGGGCATGATCAGTTACTACCTGGTCGTGACGCTGGTGGATGCGCTGACGGCGGTGGCCGAGGACGACTGGCAGATCGCCGCGGACATCAAGGACGGCGCCATCAGCCAGTTCCTGCTCAAGCCGATGGACTACCTGGTCTACCGGCTCTGCCTCTACGCCTCGGGGCGAACGATCTACACGGCGTTCGCCCTGATCCCCGTCACCCTGTTTGTGGTGCACCTTCGGGACTACTTCGTCCTGCCCGACGGCCTCGACACTGCGGCGTGGTTTGCCGTGTCGGTGTTCCTGGCGGCCCTGCTCCAGTTCTTCCTCGCGTACAGCCTGGCGCTGCTGGCGTTCTGGGTGCTCGACGTCAGCACGTTCATCTTCATCCAGTTCGCCTTCGAATACCTCTGCAGCGGGCACATGTTCCCCCTGGACATCCTGCCGCCGGGCATCGCGCGGGCCCTGCAGTTCACCCCATACCCGTACCTTTGTTACTTCCCGGCGTCGGTGTACCTCGGGCGGGTGAGCGGCGGGGAGCTGGCCTTCGGCCTCTGCATCCAGACCGCATGGGTGCTGGCCGGACTGCTCCTGGCCCGCTGGGCGTGGTCGCGGGGGATCCGCCGCTATGCCGCGGCGGGCGGTTGAGCGAGCCACCAGCCATGAACCGTCTGCGCCGCTACGGATCCCTCTACGGACAGTTGTGCCGCATCTCCCTCATCCAGGAGATGATGTTCAAGGTAAATTTCCTCCTCTGGATCGTGGTGGAGTCGTTGTGGTTTGCCCTCCAGCTGGCCTTCATGAGCGTCCTTTACGAGCACACCGACAGCATCGCGGGCTGGACCAAGTGGGAGGTGATCCTGTTGTCCGGAGCCAGCCAGTTCCTGATGCAACTGGTGAGCATCGTGTTCATGACCAACCTGACGAACCTCTCGGAACTGATCCGGACCGGAAAACTGGATTTCTTCCTGCTGCTCCCGGTCAACACGCGGTTCCTGATTTCCACCCGCAAGTTCGAGGCGGGCAATGTGGTGAACGCCCTGCTGGGACTGGCGGTCATGGGGTACGCCCTGTCCCGGCTCGGGGTGGTGCCGACCGCGGCCCAGATCGCCGGGTTCCTGGTCCTCTGCGGGGCGGGACTGACGATTCACTATTCCCTGATGTTCCTCCTGGCCATCGTTGCGTTCTGGACCGTGCGGGCCCAGGGGATGGTGTGGGGCTACTACAACCTGTTCAACATCGCCCGGCTTCCGGACGCGGCGATTCCCCGGGGTGCGTTCAAGGCGGTGTTCACCTTCGTGCTGCCGATGCTCCTCGTCGCCAACGTTCCGGTGAAGCTGCTCACCGACCGCCTGTCCTCCCCCTGGGAGATGGGCCTCCTGATGGTGATGGCGGCCGGTTGCTTTGCGGGGAGCGAATGGGTGTGGCGGCTGGCAACGCGCCATTATACCAGCGCCAGTTCCTGAGCGCCCGGCCGTCCCTGCAGGTTCATGGCCGCATGGATTCCGGATCCAGGCCCATTTCCCGGCACCACGCGGCGTAGGCCATCGGCGAAATCTCACTCGGTTTGATCTCGCTGCGGCCGCCCCAGAACACGTTGGTGTAGGCCGGCTCGATGCCGGCCTCGACGAGATGCCGGTCAATCGCCGCCTTGTGGGCCAGCACCAGTTCCTTGTCCGTGCCGTGGGCGACGCCCATGATGTTGACGTTGCGGAATTCCGGCCCCCCCTCGCGCCAGTAGGCGTGGGTCATGATGTGGTGGCGGCCCACCTCGCGCCCGGCATCCATCTCGCGACCGGGCGGCACGGCCCAGTGGAAGAGGGCGTTGAAGCGGGTGACCCGCTCCCCGGTGGCCAGCGGCTTCACGTGCTCGAGGAAGGTGCTGAATCGGCCCAGTATGCGGCGCGCGGTCAGGTCCGCGGCCACCTCCAGGAACACCGGGAGCGGCACACCCGCCTCCGCCGCCCGGGGAACCCAAAGGTCCGGAACGAGCTCCTCCGGACGAAACTCACGCTTCAGCGCGACCAGAACCCGCCACTCCAGCTCGTTGAGGCGGGCCACCTGCACCTCCACCGCCTCCGCCGGGGTGTCTGCACGGCTTCCCGGCTCCATGCCGCGCCGGCGCACATGGCCCACCCCGAGGGTGAACACCCTGCGGGCGGGCATCAGCCGGTGATGCGCGGCCCCGATGCGCCCGGCCAGCCACGCCGCGTGCCGCTCCAGCGAATACCCCTGCGGCACCTTCAGCGTGGTCCAGAGCCGGTAGTTGGATCCCGGTGTTGCGGCGTCCGTGGACCGGATGACCACATGGCCGCTGAACGGGTCCTGCTGGAACAGGAAGTCGAATGCCGCCTCCAGCCGGTCGGAGGGCACCTGCCACGCACACAGGGCGCCATCGGCCAGATTGGTGGCAAGCAACGTCTGGCGCACGCGCCGGATGACACCCGCCTCCATCAGGGCCCGGAGCCGGACAATGACGTCCGGCAGCGAAACCCCCGACAGCCGGCTGATCTCCCCAAGCGGATCCGCGCTAAACCCCTGAATCCGGTCCTCGCTGACGGACAGGATCTTCGCGTTGACGGGGTCCGTGGTGTCCACGGGAACCGGGCTGGATAACGTCATGTTCCCCGCAAGGTTCGCGAAGACCGGGGCACGGTCCAGCGGGTTTCCGGGGCGGGCCCGGCGGGGTCATGGGTAGCGGATGGCCACGGCCACGATGCCGTTGGTCGGGTACGGCTGCGAACGCTCCGACGGGAGGGGGTCCACCTGCACCAGCTTCAGCCGATGCCCCGGGTCGGACACCACAAACACGGCATGGCCACCCACGGCCGCCGCGGACTCCATCAGGGACGCCTCGATCATCGCGCGCGTGGATCCCCGTGCCGGCACGATGGTGATTTCCGCCACGCGCTCGTGGTCCCGCGCGGGCGCCCACGGGAGCAGCTCGATCCGCAGCGGGTCGGTGGGCGGATACGCGGCGGCCGGCGCCCCGGAGGCCAGCGGACCGGGAGTGCCGGATGAAGAACACCCGGCGGCAAGAAGGCCCGCCACGACGAGGGCCGGAAGCACGGGACGCACCTCGGGAAACACGCGAGCCTTCTCGCCCAACCCCGGCTGCAAACTCAAGCTTGAAGTAGCCGGACTTCTGCAAACGCGGTTCCCGGAAGTCCCCGGGGACGGGCCACGCCGGACTTGCGCGGGCGGGTCGCAGGGAGGATGTGTTTTCGATGCTGATGGAGACTTCGACCCCGGCGGCGCGTCCGTCCGGCCTCGACATCCGGGCGCTCCTGCAGGAGCACCAGGGCCGCAACTACGAGTTGCACGCGGCGCACGTCAATCCCGCGAACGTGCGGACGCTGAAGACGATCGGGTTCGACCACTGCTACATCCGCGGGGAAGGTCCGTACCTTTGGGACATTCAGGGCACGAAGTATCTCGACATGCTCTCGGGCTACGGCGTGTTCGGCCTGGGGCGCAATCATCCCGAAGTCCGGCGCGTGCTCATGGACTTCCTGCAGACGGACTACCCCAGCCTGGTGAAGATGGAGGCGCCGCTCCTTGCGGGGGTGCTTGCCGCGGAGCTCAAGCGCCGGATGCCCAATGAACTGGACATGGTCTTTTTCGCGAATTCCGGTGCGGAGGGCGTGGAGGCGGCGATCAAGTACGCCAAGTGCGCCACCGGCCGCCCGGGGATCATCTACTGCAAGAAGGCCTACCACGGACTGACGTACGGCGCGCTGTCGGTGAACGGCGACGAAAGCTTCCGCTCGGGGTTCGAGCCCTATCTGCCCGACTGCCGGATGATTGACTTCAACGACCTCGACGCCCTCGAACAGGAACTGAAGCGCGGGGATGTTGCCGCCTTTGTCGTGGAGCCCATCCAGGGCAAGGGCGTCTACATCGCCGCCCCCGGATACCTCCTGGCCGCCCAGCGCCTCTGCCGCAAGCATGGCGCACTGTTCATTGATGACGAGGTTCAGTCGGGGATGGGGCGCACCGGAAAGTTCCTCGCCATCGAACACGATGGCCCCCGGGTGGATCCCGACATCGTGGTGCTCTCCAAATCCCTCTCGGCCGGCTTCGTCCCGGTGGCGGCGGTGCTGTGCAAGCGCTGGATCCACGACAAGGTGTTTTCCAGCATGCAACGTTCGGTGGTGCACAGCTCGACGTTCAGCCAGGGCAACTTCGCCATGGCCGCCGGGCTTGCAGCGCTGGATGTCCTCGACCGCCACCAGTTGATGGCCAATGCGGAGCGGATGGGCAACCTGCTGGGCGAGGGACTGCGGGCGATGATCCCGCGCTTCGAGTTCATCAAGGAGGTTCGCTGGCGCGGACTGATGCTCGGCATCGAGTTCGGATCCCCCCGTTCGCTGACCCTGAAGACGGCGTGGAGCATCTGCCACGGCCTCGACAAGAGCCTGTTTCCGCAGGCCTGTGTCATGCCCCTGATGAGCCGGCACCACATCATCACCCAGGTGGCCGGACACGCGATAGACGTGGTCAAGCTCCTGCCCCCGCTGGTCATCAGCGAGACGGACGTGCGCTGGTTCCACGACGCCTTCGAGGACGTGATGACCGGCATGCACAAGTTCCCGGGACCGGCCTGGGATGTGATCACCGACATCGGCAAGGCGGCCCTGACGTCGCGCGCCCGTTGACGGCGTCCGGCGACGGTCAGTAGCCGGCCGCCTGGCCGTCCTTCCGCGACTCGCTGGCGCCGATCCACACCCGGTTGGTGCGATCCCACATCACCGCCTGGTACCCCCCGTAGATTTCCCCCTTTTCCACGACGATTCGATGCCCCCGCCCTTCAAGGGCTGCCACCGTGTCCGCGGAAAATCCGGGCTCCAGGTGGACCACGCCGCCGTTCGTCATCGTGCGCCCCGTGGGTTCACTGGATCCCGTGTGGTAGATGCGGGGTGCATCGCCCGCCGCCTGAAGGCTCATCCCGTGATCCAGCAGGTTGACCAGCACCTGCACATGACCTTGCGGCTGCATGTCGCCCCCCATTACGCCGAAGGCCATCACGGGCTCCCCATCCTGCGTCAGGAAACCCGGGATGATGGTGTGGAACGGTCGCTTGCCGGGTGCGTAGGTGTTTGGACGACCGGGGGTCAGATCGAAGGCCTCGCCGCGATCCTGCAGCATGAAGCCGAGCCCGGGCGGCACCACGCCACTGCCCATCCCGCGAAAATTGCTCTGGATCCACGATACCATCATCCCCCGCTCGTCGGCCGCGCACAGGTACACGGTGTCGCTGATCTTGAGCGCGGGGATCCCGGGGGCATCCTCAAGGGCCGCCCGCTCGGGGTCCATCAGGTGCCGCCGCCGTGCGGCATACTCCTTGGACGCCAGCGTGGCGACCGGGGTCTTGAAGAAGTCCGGGTCGGCATACAGCCGCGCCCGGTCGGCGAACGCGAGCTTCTTGGCCTCGATGAACCGATGCATCGCCGCCACACTGCCAAACCCGGCCGCCCGCAGGTCATCCCCCTCCAGCAGGTTCAACATCTGCAGGACCGACAGTCCCTGTCCGTTGGGCGGCAACTGCCAGACCTCATGGTCCCGGTACCGGGTTGAAATGGGATCCACCCAGGTCGAGGTGTGGTTCTCGAAATCCGCCTCGTCGAGAAACCCGCCCTCGGACTTGAGGAAGGCCGCAATGGTCCGCGGCAGTGCGCCGCGGTAGAAGACGTCCCGACCCCCGGCGGCCATTTGTTCATAAGTGGTCGCAAGACCCGGATTCCGGAATCGTTCGCCAGTGCGTGGGGCCCGGCCGGCCGGCGCGTAAAGCCCGGCAACGTTGGGGTACGAGCCCACTTTTTCCAGGTTGCGGGCCCACGCCGCGGCGATGATCTCCGTCACCGGAAATCCGTCGCGGGCATAGGCGATTGCAGGAGCGAGGTTCGATGCCATGGGACGCCGCCCAAACCGCGCATGGAGCGTGAACCAGCCGTCCACACACCCGGGCACCGTCACCGGAAGGGGGCCGTAGGCCGGGATGAACTCCAATCCCCGTTCGCGCAGCGCCTCCAGGGTCAAGGATCGGGGGGACCGTCCGCTGCCGTTCAACCCTTGGAGCCGCCGGGTTTCCGGATCCCAGACCAGGGCAAACAGATCGCCCCCGATCCCGCAACTGACCGGTTCCATCAGTCCAAGACAGGCGTTGGCGGCGATGGCGGCGTCCACAGCCGAGCCGCCGGCCCGCAGCGCCTCCACTCCGGCCTGGGTCGCGAGGGGATGGCTGGTGCAGACCATCCCGCGTGGGGCCAGCACTTCGGACCGGGTGATATGAGGTCCGGAGACCGGGCGCAGCGACTCCGTTTGCGCGTTGGATGAAACCATGCCGATCAGGATCCACACCGAGACCCGGAAGCTCATGTCGTTTCGGTAGCAGTTTTCAGGGGCGCGTGTCCAAGGATTGCGAAGGAATCGCCACCGATTCCATGGAGCCGATGGCAGCCCCCGGGGCAGGGCGGTTCAAATTTCCACTGGTTCCGGACCCACGTGCTGATCAGGATTTTGACCGTGGACTCCATCGCCCGTCCGCCGGTCGTCCCGACGCCGGCTGCAGCGCAAAACGAGTTCGGCGACAGCAGCGTCGCCCGGAGACGATCCCGCCGTCTCCTGATGGTCGCCGTTGCCTTTTGGGTGGTGCCCATGGTGGTGATTAGCATCATGGTTTTTGCGCGTCCTTCCAAGCGGACCGTGATTCCGCTCTATCGGGAGGCCAGCACCCACTGGTGGTCGCGCGAGCCGCTGTATCAAGGGCCGGGCGGCATGAACTACCTGCCCCAATTCGCGATTCTGTTCACGCCGTTCAACCGCATGCCTGCTCCGGCGGGAGACATCCTCTGGCGATTGCTTTCGGCCGCGGTCGTCGCCACCGGACTGGCGCGAGTGGTGCGGCTGCGCTTTGAGACGGATTGGGCGCGCTGGTTCCTGGGGGCGACGATTATTGCGTTGCCGCTGTGCCTGGGCTCGCTGCAAACCGGGCAGGCCAATGCGCTGCTGGGCGGCGTGCTGCTGCACGCCGCCGGCTGCCTGGCCTGTCGCCAGTGGCACCGGGCGGCCGCTTTGATCGTCCTGACGCTGGCCATTAAACCGCTGGGCGCGGTCATGGTTTTGCTCGCCCCCCTGGTCTACGTGCCGCTGCGTTGGCGCATCGCCCTTGGGCTTGTCACGCTGATCGCGCTGCCGCTGCTTTTCGGGCCGCCGGCATACGTCGTCGCGCAGTACCGGGACCTTGGAAGGAATCTCAGGGATTGTGCCGCCGTCTCCGAGCACCGGTTCGCCGACTTGAACGGAATCCTGCGCACCTTTGGCACAGAGCTGCCACCCCAGGCCTCTACGATCGCCCGGGCCACGGCGGGCCTGGTCACCGCCGCACTGTGGTGGTTCGGTGCCCGGCGGCTGAGGGAGCCGCTGCAGGCGATGTGGCTCCATGCCCTGGCCACCTCATACCTGATGCTCTTTAATCCCATGAATGAGACCAACAGCTACGGCATTCTGGCACCCGCACTGGGGTTCTGGGCGGTGGACTGGCTCAGCAACCCGGACTCGGTTCATCGCGGCCGCGTGCTCGGGACGATGTCCCTTTCCATGGGAGTTCTGCCGGGGATGCTGCGGCCGTGGCTCGGGAATTCTTTTGCCCTGATCTGGCACCCGGCGATGACGCTGATCTTCATCGTCCTGCTCGCGTTGTTCGTCTGGCATCAACCGGCAACGGAACGGCTCCAGCCCCGGTGCTCATGAGCGTCCCGACTCCAATCCACGTTGCCGCCCGGCCATTGGTCTCGTTCATCCTGCCATGTTACAACGAGGCCCTGGTCATCACGGAGACGCACCGCCGGGTCAAGGCCGTGGGCGACGCGCTGGGAACGTCCTACGAGATTGTGGCGGTGAACGACGGTTCGACCGATGAGACGTTTGCTCTTCTGCTGAATCTGGTGGCTGGTGACCCCGCCCTGGTGGTGGTGAACCTCTCCCGAAATCACGGGCATCAACTGGCGCTTTCCGCCGGATTGCATCATTGCACCGGGGAGCGCATTCTGATCATGGATGCGGATTTGCAGGATCCACCGGAATTGTTGCCGGACATGCTGGCCTTCATGGATCAGGGCGCCGAAGTCGTTTACGCGCAGCGTCGCAGCCGCCTGGGGGATCACCCGGTCAAGCGCGGCGCGTGTGCCGTTTTCTACCGGATGTTGAGCCACCTCTCCGACCATCCCATTCCCCTCGACACGGGAGACTTCCGGCTGATTTCGCGCCGCGTCCTGGAGGTGATCCTGCAGATGCCGGAACGGCATCGCTTCCTGCGCGGCATGATCAGTTGGGTGGGATTCCGGCAGGTGGCGTTACCCTATGATCGCGACAGGCGCTACGCCGGCGAAACCAAGTATCCGTGGAGCCGGTTGGTCCAGTTGGCCGCGGATGGGGTTTTTACCTCGTCCACCCGCCCGCTCAAGCTGGCCAGCTATGGCGGGGTGCTCCTGGGAGTCGGCAGCTTGTTTCTGATCCTCTACTCCCTTTATTCATGGTGGTTCGTCGGCCGCACCCCCCAGGGCTGGACCAGCCTCATGATTGTCATCACCTTTGTCGGCAGCGCCCAACTGCTCGTGCTGGGGATCTTTGGCCAGTACTTGGGCCGAATCCATGAGCAACTCAAGGGGAGACCGCTCTTCATCGTGCAGAGTGTTCACCGCAAGGGAACCGATGTCCCCGGATGAACGGAGAGGAGCTCCGACTGGAGCACGGGCCGGCGTCGAACAGTTCCGTCGGGCTTTCCATCATGGACGATCCGGCTGCCGGAGCGGGTGGATCCCCGCCGATTCCCTCGCGTCCCGACCAAAGGGACTTGTCGGGCCTTCGGGCCAACGGCGAGCGTCGGCATTGCCCTGGAGATCAGTCGTGGGCCTTCACCGGACCCTCAATGACTTCGGGCTTCTGGGTCAGGAGTTTGCCGGCATGTTCCCGGACGTATTCGGCTGCCAGCCGGATGGACTCGTCGGCGCCCGCCTTGTTCTTGAACACGCTGACGGACGCTCCTTCGCCTGCACCCGTATCGAGCCAGTAGTAGCGAATGAATCCCGGGGCCTTTTTGATCAGCGGCACGAACTCCTCGCGAACCATGCGGTCAATCTTCGGGCCGTCCTCGGCCTTGAAGTGGTAGTGACGGACAACGGCGAACATGGAGATTTCCTCGGGAGGGATTTGGAGATTGCGTTAGCAGGAACCGGAACGACGTGGTTGTCGCGGAGACCCCGAGGCCGCGTCAAATGAAATGTCCCCGGGCGAGCACGCCATGGGCCAGCGGACACCACTTCGTCTCCACGACAATCTCGGCACCGGCTCGATCCGCGATCCGGCGAACCCGCGGACGGACTTCCCACGGTCACCGTCCAACAAGCCCCGGGAGACTCCAAGGCGGAGCCCTGGTGGATCCGGCGTCTTCATCGCGTGCACCGGGCCCTCCGGGGCACGGGGGCGGAAACTCCCCCGGGGTTGGTCATGGCGTTTGCCCCTCAATCAACGCACCGAGGTGAGAGGGCGCGTCGCGTTTGGGATTCCCGGAACCCGCGATAAACTGCGCTGTGGCAGACCGGTTCTCCGACCTGATGGGCATCGGCTACGGCAATCCGTGGCTGACCCTTGGTTACATCCTCCTTGCCGGGGGATTCGTCTACGGCGTCCTGCGTCCCAAGACCCGCGTGGCGTGGCGTTCCATGGGCGTCGCACAGGCGTTCGTGGTGGCTCTGTACGCGGAGATGTACGGGCTTCCCCTTTCGCTGTACGTGATTGCCGGGATCACCGGGCAGTCCGAGTACGCGGCCGATCACTTCCACGGTCACGCATGGGCGTACCTGTTCGGATGGGGGGATTCCGGTGCCGTCGTGCTGACGTGGCTCGGGAATCTCCTCATATTCACGGGCGGCGTCATCGCGCTGGCCGGATGGCGCCAGATCCATCGCGCCCGGGGCGGTTTCGTGACCGAGGGCCTCTACCGGCGCATCCGGCATCCCCAATACACCGGCTTCTTTCTCTTCCTGGCCGGCAGCCTGATCAACTGGCCCACATTCCCAACCCTTCTGATGTTTCCGGTCCTGCTCTGGCTGTACCAACGTCTGGCCCGGCAGGAGGAGGCCGAAGCCGAGAGGACCTTTGGTGCATTGTACGCCGAATACCGTCAGCGCACGGGCCGGTTCGCTCCCCTTTGGAGTCGTTGACCTGATCCGGCCGTTTCCATGGATTCGGACCGCGGTCGTGAGTCGGTGCCCGGGACAAAGACTCTGGCGGAAGCCTCCGGGAGGAGCGACGATGGCAGCCGGAACATCAGGACCCGCGCGCCCCAATTGGCGATGTGGAGAAACGCGTCGAAATACCGCACCATCCACTCGTCCGGGTCCCCCTTGAAGCTTCCGAACGAGTACTCGTTGACGAAACCGGACGAAGTGATCTGCGCGCGGCTCGAGAACTGGCGCAACGTCGCCATCGCCTCCGGGCTCAGCGGCCGTTCCACCGCCTGGAACTCGTGGTACTGGAATTCGCTCATGAAAGTGCCCGGGCCGGGGATCGAGTGGCATCAAACTCTCGAATCGCCATCCGCGACGCCTGACGTTTCTGGTCCGGGAGCATCGCAGTCGCAAGGCCGCGGGTGATCCTCCAGGGAATCTCTGCATGGTCCGGATTCGAGTCTTTGGGCAGGGGTTCAACGGACAGTTCATTCGGATTGGAATGGGCGCAGTCCATGACGTTGAACCGGCCCTGCTCAATTTCAGGGATCGTCTCGAGACGTCGTTCCGGCGAATCCTCGTCAAGCCTCCGGAAGTGGAGAGGGCTGGCACTCATGTGAAAGAGTAATTTCAGGTTGCCTGATCAGCGCCAGGTAGCGCAGCCCGGCCAAGAATCTGCGGGCGGCCTGCGCCAAGGGCGTTGAGACAAATGCACCAAGGGAGGCGGCAATGGCGTGGCGATGGTCGGTGACGACGGGCGAGGGTCAGGGTGTCCTCATTTGGCTCACCAGCCAGGCTCGGCCATTGGCGGCGAGGAGAAACTTCCGGAAGCGGCTCCTGGGTATTTCCGGATTGCTCGCGACAAGCCATTCGGCTTCCAGAGGGGGATTTCAACGGGGACTCCCGGGAACGCTTCCAGTAGGCCAAGCCCACCGGCTGCTGCGACTCCGCATTCGAACAGGGAAGCATCGCCGCTTGCAGGAGCTTGGCGACCTGCATGGCGACTCGGGGAGCGATTCGCCCGGCGGGCACAGCCAGGCACCTCGCAGTTCCGCAAACACGTTGGCGTTGCGGTTGCTATTTTTGGGTGACTGGTTCCGGCCGCCAAAGGGTCTCGATGATGGTGGCGCCGGGAGGCCGGCCTTGCGGCACGGCAACTGTCCATTCTGAACCATTATTTCTTGCAGCGTGTTATTTCTTGCAGCGTGTTCTCGAAGGGCGCACAGAGGGCCAGGTGAATGGTCTCTTCTCGCTGGCGGCCTCGTCGTCGAGCGTGTTCACGAAAAGTCCTCCCGCGCCCGGGCGGTCAGAACGGGATTCCGCCGAGCGGGACCCGTCTGCGTTGTCCGAAGCGTCCTGCATGAGGTTGCTGGCGGGCTTTTTCCAAAATCGCAGGCTTGTGCGGGCCGGGACGGACGTTGGCGGCCCTGGTAATCGCGAATGAGCCGTGACTTGTCTTCTGGGGTCGGGAGGAACACGTGGAGGCGCGAAGCGGGGTTGCTCGTTCCGCAGGAGAGAGGAGCGGCAATGGACGAGGTGAGTTGCTCCTCGCTCATCCTCACAACGCCTAAAAGGTTGCTGCGCACGGACCGGAGAATCGAAATATTCACCAAGGTGGAACGAACCGACAGCCGCTGATTTCCGTGGCGGGAGCTCATTGACCGTGCGACGGATTTCGCTGGCTGTACTTCCACGAGTGCGAGGACTTCCTGCAGTTGCCCAAGCGGGGTTGCGCTCGAAGGGGGTGTGCAGGGAGGCCGGACGCGCTATTCTTGGAGGCTGATCTTGAGTCGGAGGAACCCGCCTTGGGCGCCCGGGGCGACGACCCTGCCCAGAACCCGGGGCGGTCCGGCTGAGATCTCTGTGACGTCGGTTCCGCGCCAGTCTGGTGGGTGGAGGGTGGAGGAGAACTCGGCCGAGAAAGAGACGCCCCGGGCGGTGGGGTTGGGGACGAAGCTCAGGACGAAATGGGGCACACCGCCAATGTCCGTCAGGGTCGCTTCAAGTTGTGGGCGCGAGGCGGGATCGTCGGGTCGCGTGCCGAGGGCGTATTCGCCCATATTGGACCAGCCGTCACGATCGGCGTCTGCCAGGGCCCCCTGGTCGGCCAGCGGATAGCCGCCGAGATGGGCGACGGCCCAGTCGGCGAAGGAGGCGGGCGGCTCGACGACGAGGGCGGCCGGTGGGCTCAAGGCGGAGCCGGACGGGTTGGTGACCTGTACGGTGTACTCCCCGGCTTCGGACATTGACACGCGCCGTAACAGGATTGAGACGCCGGTTTCGCCCGAAAGATCCGCGCCGTTTCGGCGCCACTGATATCGGAGCGGCGGCGCACCGACGGCGACGACGGAAAAGCGGACGTCGTTTCCGGCGACTGCGGTACGTGCGAGCGGCGGGCTGGTGATGATGGGGAGCGGTTGCTGAACGGTGAGGGTGGCGGTGGCACTGGTCACCGAGCCGCTGCGGTTGGAGACGCGTACTTGATAGCCGCCGGCGTCGGACGGGCCGGTCGTCGTGAGGAGCAGCACCGGGCCGGTGGCGCTCGTCACGGGTTGACCCTCCTTGAGCCACTCGTAGCGCAAGGTTTCTTCGCCCTGTGCGATGACGGCGAAGATGGCCGGTTCGCCGAGGTTGACGGTCTGGCTGACGGGTGATGCGCGCAGCACGGGTTGGGGGTCGCCGGCCAGGGCCACCCGGTAGTTGTCAAAGATCATGTAGTTGTCACCCGGCCAGAAGGTGTTGGCGACGAGCCAGCCTGCGTCGAGGTCGGCGAGGTTCAGGGGGGCGCCGGTGAGGGTGAGGGGTTGTTCCTGGACGACGGCTTGTCCGTCGAGAACGGCGGACCAGCGATTGGCGGCGAAGTCCATGCGAAGGCGCAGTTCGAAAGGCCGATTGTTTTCGAAGGAGACTCCGGTTGGGCGGAGTCCCTGGCCGTCGTCGAGGGCGTAAACAACGTTGAGGGTCTCATTGTCGAATGCGACGAGGACGAGGCGGTGGCCCCCATTGTTGTAGGCCGCCCAGTAGAAGGTGTCATAAGCGCGGTTCAATGAGTCAACGATGGCCATGGTGACGGTGAACTCGAGGACGGGTTGCTGGGCGGGCAGGTGATTGAGGTCGTGCCAGAGCAGGAGGCCGCGGTCGCCGAAATTGGGTGGCCAATAGCCGATGTAGGCCTGTTGACTCAGACCGGGAAGGTAGTCCTCTACGATGCCATTGCCGCCGCTCCCGTCGCTTTGCCAGCCGCGTTGACCCGCGAGCGGCGCTGCCGGATTGAACTCCTCGAACCCGGTGGCATAAAGGACGGGCCGGGGATCTTCACGATAGCCGCGCAAGACCACGTTGCCGCTGGCACCGGCATAGCCGTCAACGGCGATGCGGTATTCGGTGCCGGCGGTGGCCTCAAGGACGACGCGGCTGGAGAAGTCCTCGGTCCCATCGTCGTTTTCAACGATGCGGGTAAGCGTGTTCACGGTGTCGCCGCGGTAGATGGCGAGCAGGGTGTCGAAATCGCTGCCCAGAGTGTCGAAGATCCAGACGCCGGTGGCGGGGGCGGTCCAGCGATACCAGATGGAGCGGCCGCCCGGGTCGCCCGCATGGTTGGGTTCGCCGGTTTCCCTGCCGGCTCCGACATTGCTGCCGGTCTGGTAGTGGTCGGCTGCGGGGAGCCGGAGGGCGTCGGCAAAGCGGTCGTTGTCCGGGAGGCGGCCCACGACAAATTCCCGGTCGCTGACGGCCGTTCCTGCCGGGGTGAAGACGGTGAGGCGACCGGTGGTCGCGCCGGGCGGGACCACGGCGGTGAGGCGGGTGGCGGAAACCGCGGTGAAGGTGGTTGCCGGGGTTCCGGCGAAGGCAACCCCGGTGGTGTCGGTGAATCGGTTGCCATCGATGGTTACGGAGGTGCCGATGGGGCCGGCGAGAGGGGAGAAGCCGGTGATCTCGGGGAGCTGGCCGGCGGGGGCCCAGTTGAGGATGACGTTGCCGCTGGCGCCGCCGTAGCCGTCAACCGCGATCTGGTAGGTGCTGCCGGCGGTGGCGGGGAGGAGAATGGCGCTGGTGAGGTCCACGCCGCCGTCGTCGTTTGCGGCAAGCTCGGTGAGTTGGTGGAGGGCGGGGCCGATGTAGACGCCGAGCAGGGTGTCGAAATCGCTTCCGAGGGTGTTGAAGACGTAAAGTCCGGCGTCGGGGGCGGTCCAGCGGTACCAGACCGATCGGCCGCCCGGGTTGCCGCCGTGCGAGGGCTCGCCGGGTTCCTTGGTGGCCTCGAGGTTGCGTCCGGTGACACTCCCGTGTTGGCCAGTGAGGAGTTGGGCGTCGGCGAAGTGATCGTTGTTCGAAGTCACCGTCACCTGGAAATCCCGAAGGGTGGTTGCCGTACCGCCCGGCGAAGTGACCCGGATGCGGCCGGTCGCCGCGCCCCCGGGCACGGTCGTGAGGATTTCGGTTGCCGACCGCAGCGTGAAGGCGGCGGGGTGCCCGTCGAAACTGACGGTGGTGATCCCTTGGAAATTGACGCCGGACAGCGTCACCGCGGTGCCGACGGGTCCGCTGTCCGGGGTAACCAAGGTGATCACCGGGGTTTGTACGTCTGCCTGCCACTGGAGAACCAGTGTGCCCGAGGCCGGCACGGGGGGGTCGAGCGTCCCCGAGTAGAAGCCATCCACCGCGATCGCGTAGGTCACGCCGGCGGTGGCGAGAAAGGTCACCCGGCTGGTTTTCGCGTCGCCGTCGTCGTTGTTTTGGGCGACCAACGTCAGGTCGTCGAGGGTGTTGCCGCGGTAAACGGCCAGGAGGGTGTCGAAGGTGCTGCCGCGGGTGGAGAACTCCCAGGTGCCCGAAGCGGGGGCCGTCCATCGGTACCAGACTGAGCGGCCGCCTTCGTTGCTGCCGTGGGCCGGTTCGCCGGGTTCCTTGGAGGAGCCCACGTTGCCTCCGGTCACGGTGCCGGACTGCCCGCTCAGCGGCTGGGCGCTGGCGAAGGTGTCGTTCGGCGGGGCGGCCAGCACGGTGAACGGTTGGACGGTCACCGCGCTGCCTCCCGGTGAGGTGACGCGGATCGGGCCGCTGCCGGCGCCGGGCGGCACCCAGGCGCTGATCTGGGTGTCGGATTCGGTCAGCACAGTGGCGGCGCGCGCGCTGCCGAACTCGACGATGCGCACGGCGTTGAGGTGGGTGCCGGTCAGGGTCACCCGGGTTCCCACCGGGCCGGTGGTCGGGGAAAACGCGGTCAATGCCGGGGCAGGAACGAAGGTGAAGGGACGGGTGCTGGCGGCGGTTCCGTTGGGTGTGGTGACCTCGATGGGGCCGGTGGAGGCGCCGGCCGGCACCGTGGCGGTGATTCGGACGGCGGAATCGGGCGTGAACGTCGCGGTGGTTCCGGCGAAGCGAACGGCCGTCGTGCCGGTCAGGTTCACGCCGTCAAGGACCACCACGGTGCCAGGGCCGCCTTCGCCCGGGGAGAAGTCGGTGATGCCCGGCCGCGTTTCGACGGTGAAGAGCCCCTGGCTGGTGGCGGTGCCGGCGGCGGTGGTGACCGTGATCCGGCCCGTGCCGGCTCCGGGCGGGACGGTGGCGCGGAGGCGGGCTGCTGATTCGACCGTGAAGGTGGCCTCGAGACTGCCGAAGCGCACGGCGGAGGTGCCGGTGAAATGGTCGCCGTTGATCGTCACGACCGTTCCCACGGCGCCGAAGGCCGGGGTGAATCCGGTGATGGCCGGTTCTTGCAGCACGGTGAAGTCGGTTGTGCTGGTGGCGGAGCCGGTCGGAGCGAGGAGGACGATGCGACCGGTGCGGGCCCCGGCCGGTACGGTGGCGGAAAGGCGGGTGGCCGACTCGAAGGTGAAGGGCGCCTCGATCTCGTTGAAGCGGACCGCGGTCACCTCCGCCAGCTTGGTGCCTTCGATGGCCACCCGGGTTCCCACCGCGCCGGACACCGGCACGAAACCGGCAAGAGTCGGCAGCTGCGGATTGGGAACCGCCTGCAGGGCTGCAGGGACCTTGATGAGCCCATGGCCCGAATCGCGGTCCCAACCGGGCGCCTCGATATCCAGGGCGGACTGTTTGAGCGCCTCGAACACCTGGGCGGCGGTGAGATTCGGGTTGTAAGACCAGACCAACGCCGCGATGGCCGCGGCCGTGGGCGCGGCGGCCGAGGTTCCCCCGAACGGCCGGAAGCCGGGAACCGATGTCATGCCGTTGTCGGCGGCGGCGATGTCCGGCTTGTTGAGGATGCGGCCGCCCGTGGAAAGAAAGTTGCCGGGGGTGATGGGGGTGCCGTCCGGGTGATAGAAGATGTGGCGGGGCCCGTCGGAGCTATAGCGCTGCACCGGGTTTTTGGCGCCGCCCTCGAAGGCCTGCGGAAACGAGGTGTTGACGTCCACGGCGGCCACGCTGATGGCGCGTTCGGCGGCATTGTGGCCGTAGGTGCTGCCGGCAGTGGACGCCTCGAGGCCGCCCCGCGGCACCTCGAGCCGGAGGAAACGCGCGGGGGTGCCGGCGCGGGCCAGCACCGCGAGCTTGTAGTTGTTGGGGATCTCGCCCGAGATGATTTCCAGCGGCGGTTGCGTTCCGTTCTGGGTCGTGTTGGAGACAAACACCACCTGATTCTGTTCGTTGAGCAGGAGGAGGTCGTAGTCGTTGCTGGAGGCTTCGGCCGGATCCGACCATTTGAGGATGGCGGCCCGCCCGCCCCGGGTGATGACATTGTGATCCTTGGGCCCGAAGGCGTGGATCTGGTAGCGCACCGCCTGGCCGTCAATGGTCAAGGTGATGTCGCCCGCGGATACGAAGTCCCCCTCCCAGACGCACGACGTTCCGTCGTTCTTGTTGCCGCTGTTGGCCGCCGACGAAAAGAAAAGGGCGCCGTCGGCCGTCACCTGGTTGACCGCGCGCGCAATGACTCCGTCCTGAAAGGCGGGTTGATTGAAGTAGGTGATGTCATCCACGATGATCTGGCAGCCGGCCTGCCGCAATTTGACGATGTTGTCGGCAAAGGCCGCAACGCCATTGAAGCCGCTGGCGAACAGCAGCTCCGCCCCCGGCGCCAGGTCGTGGACGATCTCGAGCATCGCCGTCCCTTCGCCGTCACCCTGGCCTTCCTGGCCGGGCAGGACGGTCACCGGACCCAGTTCCCCGGCGGCCTGCGAGGCCGCCAGGTGATCCACGCTGTCCGAGAGCACCCCCACCTTGATTCCGCGACCGGTGACGCTGAAGGTTGCTCGCGCCTCCGCCGCCCGGTGCGTCACGTCGCCTTCCCAGACAATTGGGCCGGTGTTGGACAGTGGTGGGAAGAAGGGTTGGACAAATCGGACGTCTTCGTGACCGGCGAGGGCTGACAGCCGCCCTGGCGCGACCCAGGCCTGAACCGAGTTGTATTCCGGAAAGCTGTGGATCACGGAGCCCCCACCCGTTCGGATTTCCGCCAGCAAATTCTCCGTCACCTGGCCGGTCACTTCGACCCGGATCCGGTCCTGGGCATCACGAGCCAGATCCCCGCCACCGCCGGGGGGGCGGGTGGCCCGGATCAGGTCGCTGCTCAGGCGGGCTTCTGCCGGAGGGCGGGACTCCTTCTCGGTCTGCAATGCCGCCAGGCGGTCGAGTGCCCTGCCATCCAGGAGGGCCGCCCCGGGGGGCGCCGGGGCGGAAGCCGGCCCTGCGGAACCCGGCGGCGTGGTGAAGACGGAGCTGACCGGTTGGAGATGGCCCGGGGAAACGCGGCCAGTGGGTTCCTCTTCAGCTCGGTCCTGTGGCGCGGGTGCCACCGCGAGCACTCCGGGGCCCGGTGCCAGGATCGCCGGGTCGGTGGACTCCTCAGGAGCCCGGTGGAAGCCGAGGTAGGTGGTTGCCGCAAGACACAGCAATACACCGAATGTCCAACGCAATGAGGTGCGAGGTGGTTGCATGGCTTTTCAGCTGCGGATCGAGCACCAGACCGCGGTTCGGGTCAAGACATGGATGGCAACCGGAGCGCGGAAGCGCGGGCAGTCGGCGACGGCGGTATGGCCGCGGTCGGGCGTGGGGGGAGTGAAGTTCCCACCTCCCGTCGAATGCAGTGATGCACGTCACCGGAGCCCGCACGTCGCGGCAACTGGCCCTCCCATTGTGGGCTCTTTGGGGCCGCTTCTTGGTGGCGCCCTCGGTCAGGGTGTCGAACTCCCATGGACCTGTCCCGTGGCTCCCCCATCCCGGGACTCCCGTCAACTCCCGTGCGCCGTCACGGGAGATCACCAATCCGCCATGACAACCCGCGGCGTCCTGATGATGCGCAAAAGAACCCGGATCCAACCCAGGATATCAAACGTTTAGATACGACCCCATTGTTGCTCCCCGGATTTCCTCCGGAGGGTGGACGCGCGGTCCCTTTCGGGGACCTTTGTGAGGTCCGGCAGTGCGGACTGGGCGACGAAGTCGAAGAGGCGCAGGCCGGCGGCGTGCGGCTCCTCCGGGAAATGCAGCTCCTGCACCAGCCCGTTCAGGATCTCCTCCCAAGACGCCACCATCAACGGATCGCGGGTGATCTGCATGGACCGGGCTGTCATTTTTTGCGTTTCGGCAGATTGGGCGTCCCCATCAAGGCGTGTATCGCGTCCAGCTTGTCTCTCACTTCCGAGGGGATTTCCGGCTCGGCGATGAGTGGCTTGTAAACGAGCACGCTGACGGTGCGGATCGGCAGTTCGCCGACGCGCCGGATGTAGGGCACCCGCTGCTCGTGCTTCAAGTCCACGAAATGCAACGGTGTCTTCGGCTCCTTCTTCAACACTGCGCGGATCTCCCTCAGGCACTGGACCATCTGGAGGTCGTTCGTCTGCCGGATCACCGCCGCCGACAGGACAAACCAGCGCGAACTGCCACTCCCGTCGGCATTGAAGACAAATCCTTCGTCGCCGGACTCGTCCACGTAGGCGATGAAGGAGGGTTTCATGGAGGCGAGAAAGCTGCTACTCCTTGCCCTCGATGATACGGACGGTTTCGAGGTTGCCGAGGGTGAACAGGGCGGCGCGGAGTGGGTGCTCAATGTCGTAGAGCTCCTCGAACTTCGTGCGCAGGGTGTTCAGGCGGTCCTTTTCGGGGAGTTCGGTGATGTTTGGCGGGGCGGCCTGGGCGACGAGATTGAAGAGGTGCAGGCCGGCGGCGTGCAGCTCATCGGGGAAATAAAGCTCATATACCAGCCCGTTCAACACCTGTTCCCAATACGCCACCATCAAAGGGTCCCGCGTGCTCGCCGTCTCGGGGTGGTCAGCGAGGTGGCGGTTCAGCCAGAGTAAAATATCAACCAAGTGATCAACCTGCCTTTCCTGACTCTGGGATGCATCGCAGACTGGAACTTGGTGCCAAGAATTGCCGATTGGCCGACCTGAATCCACCTCTGAAAGGTGCGCTGACATGAGGGAAGAACCAACGAAGAACCTGTGAGTTTAACAGAGCGCAGAGTGTTTTAAGCGAGCGTTTGGAATAAGCAGGCTTCCACGTGACGCCCCCGACATCGACGTTGTCGAGGTAGTGGGTTCCCTCCAAATCAATGCCCGCATGAAGGTGATCGACAAGACGGGGCACACAAAGCTTATGGGTCTCTTGGATTCCGAGATTTTGAGACCGACCAAACCGATACCAATCGGTGTCGGCAAATCTACCGTTTGCTCGCCGCTCGAGGCGTTCTCGGTTCTTCGTCAGGTAGTCCGCCGTAAGCTTGTGATGGGCTTTGATCGTGGAAAATGGGATGAGGGTTGCCCGTGAATCCTGAACACGATATGGAAAGAGAATGAACTGCCTGCTTGGAAGTGGTAAGAAACCCTTTACATCTGTGCCGCTTACAATCGGATGTAGGAGCGCTCTCTCGAGTTCGACCTCCTTGTCAAGCGACTTGGAGTAGCAGACCAGCGAACCATGGCGTTCCTCAACGAGCTGGAGTATGTAGACATCGTCAGCGCTAGTTTGAAGACCAACAAAGCTGTCCGCGACATCGCCAAGTTTGGTGCGGGCAGTGTTCAGCAAATCGAACAAGCCCGCACCCTTTCCAACAGTGAAGTTCCACTCACCACCCTTGATCGCCGTCGAGGGAATTTTGCCTTCGACTGCAGAACCCGAGGCTTTCCATCCCCCGAGGTCATGGGCTTTGACGAATCGGCAGTTCTCGCTGGCACCGCTGGAAAGAAACAGCAGGCACGAGTAAATTGTCGCACCGGGAAAGACCTGTGCGTCCCCGAAGTGCACAACGTGCCGGAGGTGTTTGCCCTTGGCGATGACCTCGCGGATCGGCTCACCATACTGGGCGTTGAAGAACTTGTGCGGGCAGATGTAGGCGAGGTGGCCGTCGGATTTGAGTAGATGC
>JAHCBB010000046.1 GCA_019634635.1 Verrucomicrobiia bacterium | reverse complement strand
CCTCGCCCCACCCGCATTGGAATTCCGGGCCCTCGGTCCGGTTCCGGGCCTTGAATCCGGTGGGGCAAGGTTCCTGCCGCGCCACACGCGAAAAGCAAGCCGCCCTCATGGAGTGTCCTTTCGTGTGCGGACACGTCTCCACTGGGGAGGTTCCCGGTGGAGGCTCAGCCGGGACCCGGGTCGGGTGCGGGATCGGGAACGGCGGGGTGATGGCGTCCGTAGACCCGTTCGAACATCGGTGATGCCATCAGCGTGGTGACGACCGCCATGAGCACGAGGATCGAGAACAGCCCCTGCTGGATGACCCCATGCTGCAGCCCGATGTTGAGGATGATCAACTCCATCAGCCCGCGGGCGTTCATGAGCGTGCCGACGGCCAGGGCCGTGCGCTGGTCGGCGCCGGTCGCGCGGGCCGCGGCCCAGCAGGCGCCCCCCTTGCCGACAATGGCCGCGGCGAGCACGGCCAGCGCGATCAGCAGCATCCGGGGGCTGTCCACCAGATCCAGCCGCGTGTTCAGCCCGGAGTAGGTGAAGAACATGGGCAGCAGGAACACCACGGCGAACGGCTCGAGTTGGGCACGCAGCCCGCGGATGAACGGACCGCGCGGCATCGCCACACCCAGGATAAAGCCGCCAAACACGGCGTGGATGCCGATGGCGTCCGTGATCCACGCGGCCAGGCAGAACAGCATGAGCACCACGGCCAGCACCGGGGCCGGGAGTTCTCCAGTCGGACCGGCGGCGTCCGCCAGCCGGGCGAGGGCCCGGCGCCCGGCGGTCAGCAGGATCAGGCCATACAAGGCGCCGCCTGCGATCGCGAGGACAGCCACGCCCGCGCCCGCCCCAAAACTTGCCAGCACGATGGCCAGCACGCACCACGCGGCGGCGTCGTCCACTGCGCCCGCCGCGAGCGCCAGGGTGCCCAGCGGGGTCCCGGAAAGGCCCCGTTCGTGCAGAATGCGGGCCAGCATCGGGAACGCCGTGATGGCCATGGCCGCCCCGAGGAACAACATCGCCTCAAAGGCCGTCGCATTCGGCGAGAAAAGCCCGGGTTCCCCGCGCAGCCACAGGGCGAGGGCCGCACCGAGAAGAAACGGCACCACCATGCCTGAAACCGAGACCGCCACCGCGCTGCGGGCCCGGCGGGGGAAATGTCCGGTTTCGAATCCGGTACCGACGAGGAACATGTAGAGTCCGACTCCCAGTTGGGAGCCGGCGTACAGCAGGCCGAGGGATTCCTTGGGGAAAATCCGTTCAGCCAGCCCCGGCGCCATCCAGCCCAGCAGCGATGGGCCCAGCAAGACCCCCGCGATCATTTCGCCCACCACCTGCGGCTGCCCGAGGCGCCGGGCCGCCATTCCCACCAGCCGGCAGGCCCCCAAGATGACAAACATCTGGAGAAAGAAGGTCGCCGAGAGCTGGGAAGCAGACATTGTACGTGTACGTATTACACGGCTCCGAGAAAGGGCGTCAATGGATTGCTGAACGCCCGAATTTGGTACGGGCACGCCGGGCTCAACCTCTCCCTGACCACCACCGGAAGCGGGATTGGTGGAACGGGGCGGTTGCTCGGCAGCGCAAGCGATTTCTGAACCTGTCACTTCAAACCCAGATCGCGTCCCTGCCGCTGCATGTCGGCCAGCACACTCCGATGGCGCCGCCGTCACGGAATCAGCGGCCGCCTGGACCTCCGCGTAGCGGAAGGAAGTTCATGCCCTTGACGTTCAATGATTCCTTGAGTCATATTGGATCCATGATTACTACAATCACCGGGAAGAACCAGATCACCTTGCCTGCAGACCTTGTCCGGGAGCTCGACTGGAGACCGGGCCATCAGATCGTTTGGACCAAGGCCGATGACGGCAGTCTGGTTGGCCGACGCAAGCCCACACGGTCCGAATTGGCCCGAAAACTGGGAGGACGCGGACGCAAGTACCTCACAACGGGCAGCAATCCCGTCGCCGAACTCGTCGCCGAGCGGGAACGGGAAGACGGGGAGGAGGGCCTTGGATGACCCATCTCATGGATTCGTCGGCGTTCTTCGCTTACTTCTTCAACGAGCCGGGAAGGGTACGGGTTGAGGAGATCCTACGGAACACGACCCACTCACCAGGACTGTCCATTCTGACGGCCACCGAGTTCTGGGCGTGCTTGAAGCGCCAGGGAAATTCCGCCGCCTTTGAGCAGGAGTGGCAGGAACACCGGCCGCTGTTTGACGAAGTGGTCCCCGTGGACTGGGCTGTGACGCATCAAGGCATCCTTCTCCGCGAAGCGGTCCGGACCCGGCTTCCCGCCATGGATGCACTGATCGCCGCCACCGCGGTCGTTCGCGATGCAGTTCTGGTCCACCGCGATCCACACTTCCTGGAAATCCCTCCCTCCCTCATGCGCCAGGAATACCTCGGGTGATTCCGGAGGCCCACCCCGGTGGCGCATCATCGCGGAGGCCCCACCACCAGAGATCCCCAGCGGAGAGAGCACCCAAGGGACAGGACAACTGTCAGCATCAACCCAGATCGGCTGCGTGTTGTCCCTCCTCGCTTCAGTTGGTGCGACCAGCGGCTCTTCCGCTGTGATGCCACCGCCCACACCGATCCGGAGTCCCTGGCCCTGTACCTGTTCCTGCGCACCGTCGCCGACTCCGCGGCCTGAGCTTCTATTCCGATGCGAGCCTGAGCCGCTTGCTGCGTCTGGATCCCCAAGCGGTGCACACCGCCCGCCAGCGCCTGCTGCAGGCCGATCTCATCGCCTACCAAAATCCATGAGGCCGGCGGGACCGTAGGGGTGCCGGGCAGTTAACTCCATTGCCGGTGTCGTGGCAATGCCGGTGCCAGGTTTGCATGTTTTCGAAACGATTTCCTCGAGGCCATCTCGGGTGATGCGTCGAACCTTCTCCGAGACGAGAGCGGGTCGAAGGGCTGGGGATCGGCGCCCCGGCGGCTGGGCCTGCGGGATCACTTCCTGGGCGGTCCCCGGCGTCAGTTGCCGTTGATCGCCTCCAACACCCGATTTTGCGCATCATCGGGACGCGGCGGATTGATGGTCTCCGGTGACGGCGCGGTGGAGCTGACAGAAATGTCATTTGTCGATTCGACCGCATTGCCTCTCACCGATGGCACTTCCAGTGCTCAGCCCTCGCCACTGGTCCACAACTCCCAAAGAGCGACGAGGCCGCTGTCACCGCACTGGCGATTGATGAGCCCAGCGCAACCGTTTACCTGATGGATCCGTGGGCCGTCGGGCGGCCCGGTGGTCTGGTCTGCAGCGGACTGTCTCCATTGGCCTCCGGTTTCGGGCGAAGGGCCCATGAAGAATGCATCCGTCCGGGGGTAGGGCCGCGGGAAGGAGAATTGGGCTTGTCGGAGGGAGGCCTGGGGCGCCTTGGGCGTTCCGTGGCCGGCGTAAAATTCCGTGCAATCCGTTTCGGGCTCGGGACACTTCGCCGCCCATGAGCTCGTCACCAAAACGTTCCGGGTCGCGAAAGTTCGCCCATTACCCGCGCCTCAACCCGCTGGGGATCGGGCGCGACATCACCGCCGCCGATCTCGTGGATCAGGTGATGCTCGCCTACAACGGGGGACGCCTCCGGGAGGCCTGCCAGTTGTTCACCCGGAAAATGCTCGCCGACGACGGCTTTGTGGGCGTGTCGCTCACCGGGGCGTTGACCCCGGCCGGACTGGGCAAGAGCTGCCTCATCCCGCTGATGAAGGCCGGGTTCGTGGACTGGATCGTCTCCACCGGGGCCAACCTCTACCACGACCTGCACTTCGGCCTCGACATGCACCTGCACAGCGGATCGCCGTTTCTCGATGACGTCGTCCTGCATCGCGACGGCGTGATCCGCATCTATGACGTGCTGTTCGACTACAACGTCCTCCTCGACACCGACGCCTTTGTCCGGGAGGTCATTCAGGGACCGGAATTCCAACGTGCGATGGGCACCGACGAGTTTCACTTCCTGCTCGGAGGATATGTCCGGGAGCGGGGGCGGCGCCTTGGATTGAAGGACAGCTCCGTGCTGGCAACCGCCCATGAATGTGGGATCCCGATCTTCACCAGCAGCCCGGGTGACAGCTCCATCGGCATGAACGTGGCCGCAATGTCCCTGCGCGGCTCGGGGCTGATGTTTGATGTCAACCGCGACGTCAACCAGACGGCCGGCATCGTCTACCACGCCAAATCCACCCGGCACACCAGCAGTGTGTTCATCCTCGGCGGCGGCAGCCCCAAGAACTTCATGCTCCAGACCGAACCGCAGATCCAGGAGGTGATGGGCATCGTGGAAAAGGGGCATGATTACTTCCTGCAGTGCACCGATGCACGTCCGGACACCGGGGGTCTGAGCGGCGCCACGCCGGCCGAGGCGGTGAGCTGGGGGAAGGTGGATCCGGACAAACTGCCCGACAGCGTCGTGTGCTACGCCGACAGCACGCTCGTCCTGCCGTTGATCTCGGCATTTGCCCTCAGCCGCCACAAGCCGCGGCGTCCGAAGCGGCTCTACGACCATCGCGACGCGATTCTCGACGCGGTGAGAACCCGCTACTTGAAGACCGGCACCGTCGGCAAGGTCACCACCAGCCGGAAGATTGCGAAACGCGGGAGCAGCGTGGGTCTGAAGCCGAAGTGATCCGGGGCGCGGGCTTGCTGCCGACGACCTTCTATGGTGCCCTGTTGTCCGGAAGTTCCCGATGAAGACGCTGATCCTGTTCCTGCTCGTGGTCCCCCTTTTGGCCGCGGCCGCCGAACCGCTCGAGCTGCGAGCCCGCTCCCGGCCCGCGGGGCGTCCGGAGGCCGCCCCGGTGGTCCGCACGCTTCGTTGGGAGCCGTCGCGGACCGCGCTCATCATCTGTGACATGTGGGACGATCACTGGTGCCGCAGCGCGGCCCGGAGGGTCGTGGAGATGGCCGGCCCCCTCAATGAACTGGTCCGGGAGGCCCGGGATCGGGGCCTCTTCGTCATCCATGCCCCCAGCAGCGTGACGTCGTTCTACGACGGCACGCCGGAGCGGGAATTGGCGCGCCGGGCGCCTTTTGCCCCGACGCCCGTGCCACTGTCCACGCTCCAACGCTGGGGGACCGCCTGGTGCTGGCCCGACGCCCCCCGGGAACCGGAGATGCCCGTGGACGATTCCGACATGGGCTGCGACTGCGACGAGAAGTGCACCATTCGCGAGGCTTGGACCCGCCAGATTCCGGCCATTGAGATTCGCCCCGGGGATGCTGTCACCGATCACGGGCAGGAGACCTGGAACCTCCTCACGGAGCGGGGCATCACCCAGGTGATCCTGGTGGGTGTCCACCTGAACATGTGCGTCCTGGGCCGTCCCTTCGCCCTCCGGCAGCAGGTGCGTCTCGGGAACCAGGTTGTGCTGTGTCGGGACTTCACCGACACCATGTACAATCCGGACAAGGCGCCTCACGTCTCCCACTTCGAGGGGACTGACCTGGTGATCGGGCACGTTGAGAAATTCTGGTGTCCGACCATCACCAGCACCGACCTCACCGGCCGGCCGCCGTTCCGCTTCAAGGAGGATTCTCGGCCGGTGCGTGCCGCGGACTGACCCCGGGCATCCGGCACCGGGAGGGATCGGCGCCCACCTGCAACGCATCGTTTCCGGCGCGGCGGGACTCCGGATCGGGCGGAGATGCCGGGCTTGCGGGCGCTGGTCCTTGTGCGGCGCTGACACGGCGCGTCTCGGCTGCTTTGTATCGGACGAGCGTTTCGAACCGTGGAGCGGATTCCCAGAGAGGTAGCTGTTCACGGCCGGCAAGGCTCCGACGTGCGTCCGAACGCGGACAACTTGGTGGTGACATCCCAAGTGTGCGGCTCGTCAGAGGAGACCACCAGGCTGCGGACCCGATGCGGCGGGCAACACTTGATTCGTCGGAGCGTGGAGCCCCCACAGGCCTGGCTCGCGATTGCGCGTGTGACGCGGCGGGAGCCTCGTACCCACCGGCGGTGGAACCAGTGGGTGACCGGGTGAGGTGATCCACTGATGACCTGTCCGTCCGAATTGTTCGCCAAGCGCTCAGGGCCTGCGCGGGCGTGGGGGAATCAGGACTTCATCCCCCGGCTGAAGGACCGGGTCGGACTCCGGCGAGGCGTCTTCGGGAGCGGTAAGGTCCAGTTCGATGGTTTCCTGAGTTCCGGACGCCGGGTCCATTCGTCGCAACTGAACATGGGCCAGATCCGCGGATGACGGCGGATTGAGGGATTCCAATGCTCGGCGGAGCCGAACGGGCGACCCGACTTCAATGGGGATGACACCAAAGACCTCGCCGTGGATTCGCGCTGGTAATCCGGACTGCGTTCTGGAAGGATGAAAACCTTGGACATGTTGAATCCCAAGCGGCTGAGGCATTCGGACAACCGCCGGAATCTGCCTTGGGACCCCTGAATTCGGCCCCCGCTGAGAGGGCGGCACGGCATTGGTTCCTCCGGTATCCCGAAGCGTTTGCTGGATGGGTTCGGGCGCGAGGTCGAGCGGGGTCTTGCCGTCGTCCGTTCGTGCATTGGGATTCGCACCTGCCTTCAGCAGCACCCGTACGCTGCCGTCGTGCCCTTGAGCTGCGGCCAGGTGCAGGGGCGTGGTTCCATTCGGGTATGCCGTGCGAGGAGTGGATCCGGCGTCGAGCAACATCTTGAGAATGGCCTCTTCTCCAGCTCCGGCCGCCCATTGGACCGGAGTGCTCTCCCACTCTGAGCCGGGCATTCGCGCCATGACGTCGCTGTTGGCACCCGCCCTGAGCAGGCGGTCAACGCAGGCGGGTTGCTGAGAAACCACTGCAATCACAAGGGGTGTCCGACCGAGGTCATTTTTCGCCTCAAGGGCGGCCCCTCTCGCGAGGAGCAGGTCCACCAGGGATGGGGCACCGTGGTGTGCTGCAAGATGGAGGGGTGTGTTGCCTCTGCTGACCCCCTCCAGATTGTTTCCGGGTGAATCTGTGTGTTGAATTGTGCTCCCTGGATCATTGAGGTGCGCACCGCGCTCGATCAGCAACTCCGCAACGGCCCGGTGTCCGGATCGTGCCGCCACGTGAAGCGCCGTTTCGGAGCCGTTTCCCCGGGCGTTGACGTCGGCACCCCGATCCAGAAGGAGGGTGGCGAGTTTCAGGTTTCCCTTGCTGACGGCCCGTTGCAGGGCCGTCGTCCGGGTGTGCTGACTGGAATCATCCGGGGAAACCCCCAGATCCAGCAGAAACTCCACAACCGCGATCCACTCCTTGCTCGCCGCGTTCTGCAAGGGCGTCCCGTTGGGGCCGGGACGCCGCAGCAGATCCGGGCTTTCCTCAGCCAGTCGCCGGAGCCGGGCCAATTCCACTTCTTCCTCGCTGAGGGTAAGCAAACGGCGTGACGGAGCCGGGTTGGTGGCCGGTTTGGAGGGAACTGTCAGGTCCAAATCCACCACGTCGAGAAGACGCGGTTGCGATGCCAACTGTCGCTTGAGCGACAGGACCTCGCGCTGGGCGCGCAGCACTTCCTCCCGCGAGGCCTGCCGCCCCTGAACAAGTCTCAATGCCTCTTCGGCGACCGCGATTTCCTGCCGCAGGAGTTGGTTCGGATCGTCCCCGCGCTGACCTGGGTCCGTTCCTTCCGGCACCGTCTCACGTCGCGCCAGTTCGATCAGCGCGGTCTGCTCCGGATATTCGCGGATCAGTCGCTCGAAGTGAGTCCGCGCCGCCTCGATGTCCCCAAGGCGCCGCTCCACGTCGGCCAGACGGTAGAGTGCCGTGGCGGTGGTCCCCCGGCGGGCGTCCGCCAGGCGCACCGCCTCGTCATAGGCGGCGCGCGCCGCCCGGAAATCGCGTTGCGCCTCCTCAGCGACCAGTCCCTGTTGCAGCGCGGCTTCGATGGGATCTGCGGCGAATCCCTCCCGCACTCCGGAAAGGCTGAGGATGGCCGCGAGGAACATCGTGAAGGGGACCGGGCGTTGCACGAGGACACCCCTGCGGAGAATGCGTGTCAGATTCATAAGCGTGTCTTGGTTGGATTGAGCCTGAGCTCGACCGCCGCCGGAGTTGTCAGGAATTTGTCAATTCGTCAGAACCAGCTTGTACCCCCGGCCGTGGACCGTCCGGAGAAATCGCGGATTCGCCGGATCGGACTCCACCTTGGATCGCAGGGTACCCAGGTGGGTGTCCACCGTCCGCGTGGTGGGGTAGGCCGCGACCCCCCAGATTCGGTCCAGAAATGTCTCGCGGCTCACCGGCACCCCCGGGGTTTCCGCCATCAACCGAAGCAGGGCAAATTCCTTGGAGGTGAGGTGCAGGGGGCGTCCCGACCGCGAGGCCTCGAGTCGCTCGAAATCCACGGTGACGTCCCCAAGTTGCACGCGCCGCGGCGTCGGCCGGGCGTCCGGACCCGACCGCCGCAACAATGCCCTCACCCGGGCCAGGAGTTCGTCGCCGCTGAAGGGTTTGGTCAGATAGTCGTCCGCCCCGGCATCCAGACCGCGGACCCGGTCCCCCACAAACCCGCGCGCGGTGAGCATGAGGATGGGAGTTCGGATGCCCTGGCGTCGCAACTCACCCGCAAGCGTGATGCCGTCGAGTCGCGGCATCATCACGTCCAGCAGGATGAGGTCGGGATGCTCCCGTCGGACAGCCTCCAGCCCGGAGGCGCCGTCGGTCGCCGTGAGCACCCGATGCCCGGCCGCCTCGAGGCGGTCGGTCAGCACCATTCGCATTGAGGATTCATCCTCAATGACGAGGATCCGGGCGCTGGGCGGGTCACTGGACATGTGGGCTCCTTCCGGCTTGCCGCACGTCCGGCAGGGACGCGGTCATGGGCAGTTCGAGGATGAAGGTGGCCCCGGCGCCGGGACAACTGTCCACCCAGACGCGACCTTCGTGGGAGCGGGCCACTTCCCGCACCAGGGCAAGTCCGAGGCCGACTCCGCGGGTTTCGCGCCGCAACTCGGTACCGCGCCGGTAGAACCGTTCGAAGATGCGTTGATGATCCTCCGGGGGGATTCCGGGCCCCTGGTCCCGCACCGAGAGCTGCAACCGGTCGGTGATTGTGCCGGAAGGATACCCCATGCCCACGACGACAGATGAGGCGTTCGGGCTGTGCTTCAGGGCGTTGTCGAGCAGATTGGCCAGGGCTTGCTGCACCGCGAGGCCGTCCCACGAGGGCTCCGGGGGTGGGTCCCCGGTTTGATCCTCCAGGGAGATCCGGACACCGCGTTCCGCTGCCAGCGGTTCGAACCGGGCCACCGTATCCCGCACGAGGCGGCGGATATCCGTGGGCTGGTTTTCTGCCCGAATGGGACCCTGTCCGAGGCGCGAAACGCTCAGGACGTTTTCGATCAGTGTCCCGAGACGGCGGGCTTCAGCGACGAGGCAACGCGCATACTCCTGTCGCCTGGACTCGACGGTGACATGGCCATCCGCGAGGCCCTCCGCCAGCAGGCGGACACAGGCGAGCGGCGCGCGCAGTTCATGCGACACGGCGGCGACAAAGTTGGACTGCTCCTCATGAAGGGCCAGTTGCCGCTGAAGGGTTCGCCATGATTGGAGGACGCCGAACAGGGCGGAAACCACGGCGAGTAGGATGAACCCGGCGGTCCAAAATTCTCGTCGTCGCTGACCCGCGTACAGTGCTTCAGGATCCTGTAGCCACAGCCCGGCCTGCAGGGGCAGCATCAGGACCGATGAGCCGCCCATCGGCGCTACGGATCGTGCGAGATCCGCGCCTCCGCCTGTGCGCGGGCTGCCGGCCAACGGCCGGTCGAGCAGCCCGACTTCAGCGGCGGCATACGGTGGGATCAGCGACCGGGTCTCCTCGAGGAGGGTCTCCAGGAGGGAAGTCAAAACCCGTTCCGGAATCACGGCGGACTGGACCCACGCATTGGCTTGAGGGCTTCCGGGTGCGTCGTCGGCACGAACCTCCAGGAACGGTCGCCGGACCACCAGGAACTCCCCGGTACCTGCCGTCATCCACGAGGCTTGGAGGTTGGTGAGCGGACCGGGCGCCCACCGGCGCGCGAGGTCGCGGAGACGTTCATCCGCCCGCCAGCGCGTCTGCAGGCTCCAGACGAAGGAATCTGGCGTGCCGGAGGATCCCGATTCCATTCGGGCGGCACGGTCCAGGAGCACTGGGGTCAGAATCGAAGGGAACCGGAAAACAACGTCTTCCAGCCGTCGTTGAAGTGTCGCATCCATCGGGCTTTGTGGAGCCGCATCCAGGCACTCGAATAGCACCACGGCGGCAAGCGGAACTCCAGCCGGCGTCAGGCCGGGTCCGGGGCTGAACGAATGCAGGGACTCCCACCGGGCGGCGGCGTCCCCGGATGCCGCCTGGAGGCGGCGGAGCGCGAACAAGACGTTGGCGTCGAATCCGACGTCAACCCCTGCGTCCCGGCAGCGATTGAATGCGGCGATCAGATCCTCACGGGGGGCCTGATCCGCCTCCAGCCGGCACGCGACTTCCCATCGTTCACGGAGCCCGGGATCCAGGGAGCTCCACCAGTTCGGGGGCAACGGGTTGAAGGGGCGCGGCGCCGGAATGCGCAGCGTGCCATCCGGGTCCTGAACCATTTCCGGGAGCGCCCAGTCCTCGGGTGCGAGGCCAGCCGGGGGATCCATGAGTGGCGTCCCCGGGGTCCCGACCCAGGTTGCCAGGACACCGGGTTGCAGGAGCCCCGGGGACCTTTCAGGGGGATACCAGAGGTTGCGCGTCGCGAGGTATTGTTGAAGCGACTCGCGAAGCCGCAGCGCCAGGGCACGGGCAAGGGCCTGCGAGGCGGCGGCACTGACCTCCCGCGCCCGGACCTCCAGTTGTTGGCGATCTCCTTTCAGCGCCGCCGCCGCCAGAACCGCGAGCAGGAGGACTGGCAGCAGAATCAACGCGGCCTGGAGCCGGAAGGAGCGGGCGGCCCTGCGGGGGTCGGGTGACGAATCGCGCGGCACGGACGTTGGAAACGTTAGCCCTCCGACGGCTCCGGTTGTCAGGAAATTGTGAAATCCGCTTCCCGGACACACTGCGGAACGATCTCAACCAGACCTATTCAACCGCCGCCCGGGGACGCTGGCTGGTTTCCATCCGAAATCCCGTGCGCCTGGATGACTCGTCCGAGGCCCAACCGGATGTCGGGGTGGATGTGGTGGAGCTCCTGCGGCGGCAAAGAGTCGGCGACGGACTCATTGAGGGAGCGGCACTCCCGGCGGTTGGGACTCGAACCGCAGGAGCTCCCGCGTGCGGGCGAAGATGTCCGGGGGCACTCCGAGCGCCTGTTTCAGGGCCACGTCACGATCCCAAGGGTTCGGAATCTCCGCGAGGGCCCGCATCTCGGCGACCGTGAGGGCGCGTGGGAAATACCACGGGGACACCAGCGGCGTGTTGCTGAGGGGAAAGTCCGAGCCGTAGCACAGGCGTCCGGCAAACTCGGGCCGCCGCAGCGCCTCGTGGAGGTAGCCGAGCCGGTTGGCCTGCGTCAGCGAGGAGATCTCCGAATACAGGTTGGTAAATGTCATCATCATCCGTGCCAGCCGCTCCAGATCGGGTTCGCCCTCGTTGGTGCCGGTGGAGGCCACGTGGGCCGCGATGACGGTCACACCGCGGCTCAACGGAAGGCGTAAGCGCTCCGGGTCCGCCAGGGCGTCATCGGCCCGCGTGAACGAGCGCTCCTGTCCGGCGTGGGACAACAGCGGGAGCCCGTGCAGGCGCATCCGGTCGTAAAAGGGGATCCATCGCGGATCCGCCGGATCCATCTGCATGACGCTTGGGATCCATTTCACCAGCACGGCCCCCTGTGCGGCGGCTTCGTCCAGCCGTTGCAACGCATCGTGACGGCCGGGATGGATGGAGGCGCCGTATCGGAGGTTGGAGTATTTCGCGGTCTCGCGGGCGACGAACACCCCGGGCACGTAAACCTCGGTCCGCGTCCGGTCGAGCTCTCCCGTGGCCGGATCCACCACCCCGTCGAGCGCGAGCACCACGGCGATGCCGACTTCCGACGACTCCGCGACCCGTTCCGAGATCCGGCGGATCAGCAGGGCGTCGCCCTCACGGTCCAGCTCCGTCCGGCTCACGCCGAAGGCGTCGAGGTAAATTCGAAATTTGTAGCTTTGCCGCAGCTGCGGGGAGACGAAGCAGCCGCTGTCCCCGGCCCCGATGCCGGCCGTATGGACGTGCAGATCCACGATCGGCGCTGCCGGCAGCGGCTCGGGCGTGCGGTAGGGACCGGTGAACACCGCCTCCCTCAGGATGACCACCAGCGCGCCGGCAATCAGGAGCGCGATGGTGGCGCGTGCCAGCAACACGCGGCGCCGCGACGGTGGAGAACGTCTCGGGGGGGCGGCGGTCGGCGACATGGAATCCTGGGCAGGGGCCGAGAGGCGCGGAGGCGAGATCAGGCGGCCTGGGCCGTCGCGGCGTCGAGCGTCGCCTGGAGGGCCCGGTAGTCCACCTTGCCCGTGCCCAGCTTGGGGATCTCGCGGACCACCCGCAGTTCCCTGGGCACGCAGAGGTTGGTGAGGCCCCGGGCTTTGATGGCGGCCCGGAGGTCCTCAAGCGTGATCCGGGATTCGTTGGCGACGGCGATGAGCACCTCGCCCTTGTCCTCGTCGGGACGGCTGACCACCGCGATCTCGCATCGCGCTCCGAACCGGGGGAACGCGCCGGCAAGGGCATCCTCAACGGCGGTGAGGCTGACCATTTCGCCGCTCACCTTGGCGAACCGTTTGAGCCTTCCGAGGATGTGAACGAAGCCGTCGGCGTCCACGCGAACGATGTCGCCCGTGTCGTACCATCCTCCGAGGGACTGGAAGGCGGCGTCGGCCTCCGGGTTGAGGTAGCCGCGCATGATGTTGGGGCCGCGCACCAGCAGCCGGCCGCCCTCCGGGACGCCGTCCACGGGCTTCAACCGCCATTCCATGCCGGGGAGGAACCGGCCGACACTTCCAAATCGAGGATCCACCCGCGTGTTGAGGCAGATGGCCGGGCTGCACTCGGTGGCGCCATAGCCTTCGAGCAGACGCACCCCGAACTTCCGCGCCCAGGTATTGGCGGTGGCCTCCTGCACCTTCTCCGCGCCGGCGACCAGAAACTTCACCGAGTTGAAGTCATAGGGACTGGCACGGCGCGCGTATCCGTTCAGGAAGGTGTTGGTGCCGAACATCACGGTACAGGCCTTGTCGTAGACGCCTGCCGGCACGACCCGGTAGTGCAGCGGCGAGGGGTAGAGGAAGGTGTAGTAGCCCCGGGACAGCGGAACAATGACACCGGCCATCAGCCCGAAGCTGTGGAACAACGGCATCGCGCTGAAAAAGCGCTCGTGGTCCGTGACATCGAGAACGCCCAGGATCTGCCGCAGGTTGGCGAGCAGGTTCCCATGGGTCAGTTCCACGCCCTTGGGCATCCCTTCGGAGCCGGAGGTGAAGAGGATCACTGCCGGACGGGCCTGGTCATCCCTGCGGTACACGCGGCTGCCCCGCATGCCGGCGCCGCATCGGAGACGGTGCTTGAGCAGCGTGAGCAGGCGCACACCGCCGGAGATCTCGCCGCGGATGTCCTCCAGGTACACCAACCGGAGGCCGGCATCCTCGAAAGGGGCGGACGCGATCCTGGCCTTGTCGAGGAAGGCCCGGGACGTGATCACGTGGCGCAAGCCGGCGAGCGCGCCGCACTGGATCATGGTCGGTACCCCGGTCGAGAAATTCAGGATGGCCGGCACGAACCCCGAGGCCCAGAGACTGAGCACGGTGACCGGCGTCCCATTGACGTTCGGCAGGAGCACTCCAATGCGTCCGCCGGCGGCGGTGTCTGAAAAGCGGCGGCGCCAGACCCCCGCGAGGACGTCCACGCCGGTCATCAACCGGCGGAAGGTCAGCTTCTGAAAACTGATGTCCTCCAGCACGACCCGGCCCGGAATGGCGGCAGCGACTTCAGCGATGGCCGACAGCACGTTGGTGGGGCCAAGGGCCTGCTCGACCTCAAACTGCTGGCGCACCATGGCGTCTCGCAGCCAGGTGGTGAGCACCTGTCGGGCGACGGCGTTGGACACCCCTTCCAGTCGGGGCGCCTCCAGCACCGGGCTGAAATGCACGCTCACCCTGGGCGCCCACTGCGTCCAGCCCGTGTGGCGCACAAAGGGCACCCGGCTGGCGCCGCGCAGGTAGGCGGTGATCACCCGGGCGCGGGTCCGGTGGATCAGGAACCCCGTCCCATCAAACAGCTTCATGAGCGAGCCCGTGAGCGTGATGCGCCCCTCGGCGAAGAGCACGAGGCGTCCGCCACGTTCCAGGAACTCGGCCATGCGCCGGGCGGCGTAAGGGGACGTGGTGTCCACGGGGAACGTTCGCCGGTTGACCATGACCTTGCGGTGGAACCAGGTCGTGTTGGCGGTGGTGGCGCTGGTGACGAACCGCCAGTCATCGTCGAGCAGGGCGTACAGGAACATCCAGTCCAGCCACGACGCGTGATTGGGGATGAGCAGGACCGGACCCGGGGCGTCGAGGACCCCGACGTTCTCGGCGCGAAAGCGGAACCAGATCCGCACCAGCCAGCGGCAGAGCAGTTTCATGTCAGGATGAACGGAGGGAACCAGGACGATGATTCCTGAAGTGAGTGAGCAGCAACAAGCCCGCGATGAACGCCGTCCCGATTGTGCAAGCCGGAGCCAGCCAGGCGTCGAGGGGGATCCAGCGCCTCGCAGGTCTCGCAGGTCGCAGATTCAGCGTTCCGGCGATCATGGCTCCGGGGCCCGGGAACGGCGCGCTGGCCAGGATGGCGCCTTGATGGTCGAGCACCATGGAGATCCCGGAGCTGGCAACCCGGAAGACCGGCAGCCCATACTCCATCGCACGCAGTCCTGCCATTCGCGCGTTGAGCTGGTGTTGATATGCCCCCCAAGCCTCCAGATCCATGGTCGGGATCAACAATGCCCGGGCTCCCTGCTTGACGAGGTCGTCCATCACCCGCCGGTAGCTTGCATCGTAGCAGATGGCGATCCCGATGGATCCCCAAGGAGACTCCCAGACGCGTCGCCCCTTTGCCGGTTCTCCGTCGCGAAAGAACTGGATCGGACGCGATTTGGCCTGCGAAAAGGCGACGGTTCCCCCGGGGTTAACGACGAACGCCGTGTTGAAGAACCGGTCGCCATCTCCGTCCGAGGTGAACGCTTCACGCCCTCCGGCGATCAGCCAAACACTGTTCCGGCGGCACCAGGCCAGGATCGGTTCGGGAACCGGCCCCTCGAACGTGTATTCACTGAGCTGCAGCAGTTGGGCATCGGGGTGCGCCGTCCTGAGGCGATCGAGGGCGATTCGAACCTCGGGAACCCCGGGAAATTCCAATTGGAGTCCCGCGACCTTCACCGGCGTTATGGTCGTAGGCGTTTTGGCCGGCAACCAGCGGGGGCCGGTCGCAACGGCGAGAACTGTCAGCGTTGCGAGGCCCGCGGCAGGGAGCTGGCGGCGGGATGGTGGCGGGCAGCCGACCTCGATCCAGCGGCAGCCGGCGGCACCCGCCAACGCGGCCAACATTCCGGTGCCGTATATGCCAAACACGCGAAGCAGACCGAGGGCCTCGGACGGGATGCACGTTCCGCTGGTAAACCAGGAGAACCGAAGCCACCAAACCTCGGATCGAAAATACTCAATGCCACACCAAAGCACCGGTGCGAGCGACAGCGTCCAGGACGGTCCCCAGTGGAACTCCACCCGTTGCAACAAGACAACGAACAGGCCGTAAAACACCGCGAGGATCAGCCAAAGGGGCAGGGCTGCGGCGCCGAAAATGGACCAGAGGAAACCCATTTGCACCGGATACACGCCCATGCCCGCCGCCAGTCCCAGGTAAAAGGCTTGGCGTGGCGTTGTCACACGTCTCAGGGCGAACAGGCAACCCAGTTGCGCGATGACCAGCGGGAACAGGGCCGGTACCAGGAACGCAATATGGAACGCGACTGCCGAGGCAATCGCGAGGGCGGAACCAGGGATGAGCCGCAGACCCGGCGGATCGGACGCGATTGCCTTGTCGGCGGCGCTATTCGCGGCTGGAACCGCAGCGATCATGGTTTGATCGAGTTGGCGGTTACGGCCGGGGGACGGGCGCTGGGAATACGCAGTCCTGCGAGGACCACGACCACCAGAAGGGCGAGGACCAGGAACACCTGGGACGGGGACAGTCCTGCCCGGGCGCACCCAAGGACGATCAGCCCGGCAAGGATCATCCCCAGGTTGTCGCCCAGGTTCTGGACGGCGATCGTCTTGCCGAGCTTCTGCGGATCCGACTCCGACTGCAGCGCCGCGTTGAGCGGAATGAGAAAATACCCGGCCGCGACGCCGGCCCCCACCAGCACGACCATGACGACCGGCAGCAGCACCAGTCCCACGGTGCGGGTGCCGTCCGGGGCGGTTTGCTCCAATACCACGCGGCCGATGTTGGCGACCCCCAACGGTCCCAGCGCGAAGATGGCCAGGATGAAGCCGGCCAGGATCAGTCCAAATCGCCGGGTGTGCCCAAGATCCCCGACGCGATAGTGGCGCCCGACCCAAATGCTGCCCGCCATGACGCCGACGGAAAGCCAAAGCCCCAGGAGCGCGATCTGGGTGTTGTTGGGCAGCCGGAGCACATCCAGTCCCCAGGCCTGGAAGTTGATCTTCATCGCAGCTCCGCAGACCCAGAAGAGGGCGGTGCCGATCAGGATGCGGCCGAGCCGGGGTGAGCGGAACAACGCGACGGTGTGCGACAGGAACTCCACAACGCTGTCCCCGGGCCGGACCCGGGGGTCCGAGGGCGTCCGCACCATCACGGCATTGAGCGCCATGGACGCGGCAAAAATGGTGATCAGGATGCTGTAGCAGGTCCGGACGGTCAGACGGTCCACGATCACCGATCCGAGAATGGCCCCAATGAGGATGGCGAGCAGGGTGAGCAATTCGACCAGGCCGTTGGCGCGGACGAGGTGTTCCCGTGGAAGAATTTCCGGAAGGATGCCGTATTTTGCAGGGCCGTACATGGCCGCGCCGACGCCAACCAGGAGGTATCCCGGGGCCTGCCACACGTAGCCGAACCAGACGCTGAGGCCGCAGACCGCGGCGCCGAGGACCTTCAGCAGGTTGCCTCCGAACAACCACGCGGTCTTGGGAAAGCGATCGTTCAGGTAACCGGCCAGCGGGGCCAGGAGCACGTAGGGGATGAACAGCAGGCTGGTGTAGAGCGCGCTTCGGGTGCGGAGGTCATCGAGGGAAATCGCGCCGGCCTTTTGAAGCAGGGTGAGCTGTCCCACGATCACCGCGAGGATCGCGTTGTCGCCGAGGGCGCTGAGGAACTGGCTGACCAGCAGCAGCGGGTAGTTGCGCCATCGGGGAAGATCCGGAGCGGCACTCATCGCGAGCCCTCCGCCACCCGGGCCGCACCGGCCTCCGCATTGGCGGCGATGGCGCGCAGGACGTCGGCTGCCTTTGCGGCGCGTTGTTCCGAGATGCCGTCCCACAGCCGTGCGGCCGCCCGGTAATACGCCGGCAGCAACGTGTGCATTTGACGCCGTCCGTCCGGGGTGAGAACGACCCGCCAGGCGCGGCGGTCCCCCGATTGCTCCCGGCGCTGCACCAGGCCCCGTGCCTCCAACCGGTCCACCAGGCCGGTGATGTTCGACCGGTGCGTCAGCAACTCGCGGCTCAGGTCACTCTGGGTCAGACCATCCCCGGTTTCGCTCAGGAGATTCAGGAGGTTGAACTGCGCCGGCGTCAGTCCCCAGGGCTCAAAGAATTGGCGGCTGGCACTCCAAATGGCCTCGGACGTCCGCAGTAATTGCAGCAGCGCCTGGTAGTGGACCCCGTCGGAGGCAGGCAGTTCGTCCGGCACGCGGACCGTTCTAATGCCGACTGTTGATATGTCAACAAAGTTCCTTGGAAGGCTCCGGGAACGGCTCCCGGGACTGGAAGGCCTGCCAGTCCGCCGCGGTGTCCACATCCCGAAGTTCCCGGAGCAGCGCGACGCGCCGTCCAAGGGAGGCGGCCCGGTCGCGTGTCATTTGGAGGACTTCCGGGCCGCCCCAGGGGATTTCCCGGAACAGGTCCGGGGCCGGGGCCTTCAATCCGAGGAGCCAGTATCCCCCGTCGGTGGCAGGTCCCAGAACGACCTCAGCCTGGTCAAGCGCCTGCCACGCTGCCTGGATGTCGCCGGGGGTGAGCTCCGGACAGTCCGTTCCTATGACCACCCAGCGCGCGTGGGGTGCGCCGAGCCAGCGGGCAAAGGCCCGGTGCAGGCGGTCCCCCAGATTTCCGGGTCCCTGCGGGGATAGCGTCCAGCCGGGACGCCGCCACGGTTCCAACTCCGGGAGCGCGTCATCCGGCGTACCACAGAGGTCCACGCAGGGCAGGGAGGCGATGGCGTCGAGGGTGCGGGCCAGCAGTCGCTGGTAGGCGGCGAGTGCCGCCGCGGCGCCGACGTCGCGCGCCAGTCGTGTCTTGACGGTCCCAAGTCGCGGAGCGCGCAGGAACACGCCGAGTCCAAAGGACGATTCCGACTTCACGATGGACCTGTCAGCCGGGGCCGGCGCGTGCTCGGACGCCGAACGGTCCTCATAACGCCACGGCTGCCCGGGTGGCGTGGGATTGCAGGGCGGCCGCGAACAGTTCGTGGCTGCGGACCGCCTCGTCCGGGGTCACGCACCCAAACCGGTCCCCGAGCGCCCCGGCGCGCTCCGCGGCGTAGGCGGCCCACATCTGGAGAAAACAGTCGGGAAACCCGGGCTCGAAAATGCCGCCGGTAATGGTGGGGAAGGGGGTTTGGAATCCGAGGTCCACCCGGGTCCATCGCTGCTCCTTCTGCCGTTCGAACAGCCAGAGCGACTTCGGCTCGGACGTCGAATAGCGGGCGCCGGCATCGGTACCGAGTACTTCGATCCACCAGGTGTTCGTGGCTCCCGGGGCGAGCCGCTTCATCTCGAGGCGCATCGGGACGTCCCTGCCGTCTACCGCCACGTCACAGTGCAGCATGGCGTTGTCCCAAGTGTCGCAGGGCGCCATCCCGCCGCGGCCGTCCGGACGCTCCGTGTACACCTTTTGAAGCTGCGCATAGACGCGCGCCGGCTGCCAGCCGAGGCGGAGCGGCACGTGGACGACGTGCATGCCGAGGTCACCCATGACGCCGATTGCACCGCAGGACTTGACCTGTCGTTTCCAGTTGACCGGCTTGGTCGGGTCCAGGTCGCTGGCATGCCAGAAGCAGGACCGGATTTCGAGCAGGTGCCCCAGCGTGCCCGATCGCGCCAGTTGGATCACCCGCTGCGCGCCGGGCAGGAAGGGAAACTCCGAGCTGCAACGGACGAAGCGACCCGACGCGGCGGCGGCATCGCGGATTGCGCGGGCGGCGGGGAGATCCACGCCAAAGGGCTTCTCCGCCAGCAGATCCTTTCCTGCGGCCAGCACGTCGAGGTAGATCGCCTGATGGAGGTGGTGCGGCACGGCCACGTACACGACATCCACGTGCGGAGACGCAAGCAACTCCCGGTGATCCCGGGTCCGCAGCGTCACGGTGGGCACCCGCCCGAACCACTCCAGCAGCGGCTCCTGCAGGTCGCAGACCGCCACCAACTCCGCCCGCACCGGAAACTGCTCGAGGACGAACCAGCGTCCAAACGCACTCGCCGCCTCGCGGCCCATCAAGCCCCCGCCAATGATGCCGACCCGCATGGTTTGCTGCATGCGCCTGAGGCTCTCCCGGAGGTGGCGGGGATGGAAGCCGGAATGGGAAGCGGGCCGGTGGATGGTTTTCCGATTGATGGCCCTCGAACTGCCGTGGTTCCTTGGCGGGGCTTGATGGTTTCAACCACTGCCGCAGCCCCCGCGCCCGATGCCGCTGTTCGCCCGGCGTCCCTCTCCGGGCGCCTGATGTCGCTTGATGCGCTCCGTGGCTTCGACATGCTGTGGATTCTCGGGGCGGACACCATCGGAGGTGCGGTGCTCGGGGTGCAGGGAGGGCCGCTGCTGCGCGCGATCGGCACCCAGCTCGACCACGTCGCGTGGGAGGGATTCCGCTTCTACGACCTGATCTTCCCGCTGTTCGTTTTCATGGTCGGAGTGTCCATCGTGTTCTCCCTGACCCGGATGCTGGAGCGCGAGGGGCGGCCGGCTGCGCTTGGGAGGATCCTCCGCCGGACGCTGCTGCTCTACATCCTCGGCATCTTCATCTACGGCGGCTTTTCCACGCCCTATGAGCAGATCCGGCTGTTGGGCGTCCTGCAGCGCATCGCGCTCTGCTACGGCATCACCGCGGTGCTCTTCCTTTACCTGCGACCGAGGGCCCTGGCGGTTGTCGGCGTGGGACTCCTCCTGGGCTATTGGGCGCTGTTGGCACTCGTGCCCGCACCGGGAGAGACGACCGTGTCCTTCGCCGAGGGGCGCAATGTGGTGAACTGGTTCGACTCCCAGTACCTGCCCTTCAGGAAATGGGATGGCACCCATGACCCGGAGGGCATCTTGAGCACAGTGCCCGCGGTGGTGAGCTGTCTGCTGGGTGTATTCGCCGGACTTTGTATGAAGGACGGGCGGCGCACCGAACGGCAGAAGGTCTTCTGGCTCGCGGCGGCCGGGGTCGCACTGCTAGCCGCGGGGTATGGCTGGGGCCTGGTGTTTCCCATCGTCAAAAAGCTCTGGACCTCCTCCTATGTGCTGGTCGCCGGTGGATGGAGCCTGCTGTTGCTGGCCGCCTTCCATGAAGTCATCGAAATCCGTGGCTGGCGGCGATGGGCGGCGCCGTTCGTCTGGATCGGCATGAATCCCATCGCGCTGTACGTGGTGGCCCATGTGGTCTCCTTCAACAATCTCTCGGAGCGACTCGTCGGCGGTGGTGTCGCCCGGTTTCTGGATGCCCGGGTGGTCCCCGGGGTCGGGGACCTGGTGATCTCGGTGACGGGCATCCTGCTCTGCGTGTGGCTCGCCCGATTCCTGTACACGCGGCAGATCTTCATCCGCCTGTGACGCGTTCCGACGCCATGCCTTTCACGACCGTTCCGACGGGGGCTCCGGCACCTTCCGGAGGAGACCGTCTGATGTCCCTCGATGCCCTGAGGGGATTCGACATGTTCTGGATCGCGGGCGGCGGCCTGATGGTGGCGGCCCTGGATCGTTGGACCTCGCTGCCGGTCTTCGCGGGACTGCGCCGGCAGTTGACCCACGTGGCGTGGGAGGGATTCCGGTTTTATGACCTCATCTTCCCGCTGTTCATCTTCATGGTGGGGGCGGCGATCTCCTTCTCGGTGCCGCGCAGTCTGGCGACGTCCGGACACCGGGCCACGGTCCGCCGGATCCTCGTCCGGGGCGTGGTGTTGTTCGCCATAGGCCTCTTCTACTCCGGAGGCCTGAGCACCGAGTGGCCGGACATCCGCCTCCTGGGGGTGCTCAACCGGATCGCGCTGTGTTACACGGCCACCGCGCTGCTGTTTCTGGCGTTCGGGAAGCGGATCCGGATTCTGATCGCAGTGACGGTGGGACTGCTGCTGGGCTACTGGGCCCTGATGGCGCTTGTGCCCATCCGGGACATCCGACTCGACGCCGCCGCACTGGCCCCGCGCATGGAAGCACTGGGGGAGACCAACGTCGCCGTGCTTTTTGCCGCCGAAACCGGCCGCGTCCGGGGGCGCTTCGAACCCGGCTACAACCTGGCGAACCATGTGGACTTCCAGTGGCTTCCCGGACGGCTCTACGACACGTATTTCGATCCGGAAGGGTTGCTGAGCACGTTGCCCGCGGTGGCCACCTGCCTCCTCGGGCTGTTTGCCGGGCTCTGGCTGCAGTCCGGGCGTGGCACGCCTTCACGGCGGTCGCGGGATCTCGTTGTCGCCGGAGTTCTCGCGATCCTGGTGGGTCACGGGTGGGGCGTCCTGTTTCCGGTCATCAAGAAGCTTTGGACGTCGTCCTATGTGCTGGTGGCGGGCGGCTACAGCCTGGTGCTGCTCGGGCTGTTTCACCAGGTGGTGGATGTCTGGGGATGGCGCCGGTGGTGCCAGCCGTTTGTCTGGGTGGGTGCCAACGCGCTGACCATCTATCTGGCGGCGCAGATCCTGAACTTCAAGCGGCTGGCGGAGCGGCTGGCCGGGGCGCCGGTCCGGTCGCTGTTCGGGGAGGCGGGCGACACGGTGATCGCCTTGATCGCCGTCTTTCTGTTGTTCGGGTTCGCCCGCTTTCTGTATCGGCGGAGGCTGTTTCTCCGGGTGTGAGTGCGACCCAACCGTGACATGTCGCACGGCGGCTGGTGACTTCTGATGTTGGTGCTCGAAAACATCTGCCGCCGTTTTGGTGCGTTGGAGGTGCTCCGGGGGGTGGACTTGTCCATACCCTCAGGAGAGTACTTCTGCCTGGCCGGTCCCAGCGGTTGCGGGAAGACCACCCTGCTGCGCCTCGTCGCCGGACTTTTGGAGCCGGACTTGGGGACAATCCTGATCGCTGGCGAACGGGTTCGCGGGATTCCCCCGCAAGGACGTCCGGTGGCCATGACCTTCCAGACCCCGGCGTTGTGGCCGCACCGGACGGTGCACGGGAATGTGGCGTTTGGACTTGAAGCCCGCGGGGTTTCGATCCGCGAGCGGGAAATGCGCGTGGCTGCGGCGCTGCGCCAGGTCCGCCTTGAGGAGGTTGCCGATGCGCTGCCACAGATGCTGTCCGGAGGCCAGCAACAGCGCGTGGCGCTGGCGCGCGCGCTGGCGGTGGCCCCCAGACTGCTTCTGCTGGACGAACCGTTGTCGCAGCTGGATCCCGCCCTGCGCGCGGAGCTCCGGCAGGAGCTGCGCCGCCTGCATGGGGAATTGGGGATCACCGTGGTCCACGTCACCCACGATCCCCGCGAGGCGATGGCGCTGGGGGACCGGATCGGTCTCCTGTTGGAGGGACGTCTGGCCCAGGTGGCGGACCCGCGAACCCTCCATCGGCATCCCATCAGTCGCGCCGTCGCCGGGTTTTTCGGCGAGGTGAACTGGCTGGAGGCCACGGTGATTGCGGTGGGGCCGGAACACTGGCTCCTGGCGACGGCGGCCGGGGAATTTCGAAGACCGTCCGCGGGCGATCCGCCATACGGCTCCCGGGGATGGCTCGGCATCCGTCCCGGATCCTTCCGTCCGGTGGCGGAAACCGCCGCGGAACTCCGTGTGCGGGTCGAGCGGGCTGAATTCCTTGGAGAGACGGTGGTGCTGACGGCCCGGGGACCCGGGGAGGTGTCGTTCCAGATCCAGTTTCCGTCGTCGGATCCGATCCCGCGGGCCGGTGAGATCCTCCGCGTGGGCGTGCCGCCGGCGGCGCTCCTCTGGGTTCCTGAAACTTCGGGGGGTTGAACCGCGGCAGGCGTGGAGGTCGGACGCCTCTGTCGGACCTGGCAATTCGCATTTGCGAGAACGCTTCGCAGCACTGCGATGCCACCCCGGATGGAATCGCCGCGCCATGTTTCCGGTGGGAATGCCACGGTTCCTGCGACTCGAGGCATCAAGAAATCAAGGTCCGACCGGCGATCGCCGGATGCCATCGGAACCCCGAATCCATATCGAATCCTGACGACGATGATGACGCTCCGCAAGACCCAGTCGAACCTGAACCCGCAATCACGGCCGATGCGTGTTGGCAGCGGTGAGCCGGCGGCCCGGGCCGCCTCAATTCCCCCGCGCGCCGTCACGGCGCCGGGCTACTCGCGGCGCCGGCGGATCGGCGGTCCGCCCGCTGCGGTGCCTCCGGCACATCCCCACGGCCACACGGCATCGGCATCCCGTCACTCCCGCCCCGCAACCGATCAAAGCCCCGTGATCTCGCCGCTGGCGCCGGTCACGGTGCCCCGTGAGGGCGCGGAGCCCGCACCGGATCGTCCCGTCCGCAGCATCGCCCGGGATGGGGACTATGCCCTTCGGAGCTACCTCCGGGAGATCAGCGAGACCCCGCTGCTGACGCCGCAGGATGAGATCGAACTGGCTGCGCGCATCCGTGCCGGGGACGACGCGGCCCGGGACCGGATGATCCGTGCCAATCTTCGATTGGTGGTCAAAATTGCCAAGGACTACGAGGGCATGGGCCTGCCGCTGCTCGACATGATCAACGAGGGCAACATCGGGCTCATGCGCGCAGTCGAGCGCTTCGATCCTTCCAAGGGGGCGAAGCTGTCCACGTATGCGGCCTGGTGGATCAAGCAGTCGGTCAAGCGCGGTCTGGCCAATCAGGGCAAGACGATCCGGCTGCCGGTGCATCTGGTGGATCGCGTCGCCAAGATCCGCCGCACGGCCCTCCGCCTTCTGGAGGAGCTGGGACGTGAACCCACCGAGGCCGAGATCGGTGAGGTTCTGGGAATGACTGCGGAACGGGTCGGTGAACTGATCACGGCCAGCTATCGTCCCGCCTCGCTGGATGCACCGCTGGGGGACGAGGGGGATACCCAGCTCCAGGATGTGGTGCGCGATGAGAACGTGCAGACCGCCTACGAGGATTACGAACAGCAGACCCGGCACGCGCTGCTTCTGGAGTTGGTGGGTCAGCTGGATGAGCGCGAGCTCACCATCGTTCGCTACCGTTTCGGTCTCGATGGTGGCTCGGAGCGCACCCTTGAGGAAGTCGGGGAGCGATTCGGGGTGACGCGGGAGCGCATCCGCCAGATCCAGAACGTGGCCCTCGGCAAGCTGCGGAAGATGCTGTCGAAGCGCGACGAGATTCATGACCCGGAGCTGGAGTTCCTTCGCCGTCGTGCGATGGCCCGTCAGTGAGTCCCGCGTGGATGGGTCTGAGGCGTGGACGTCCTCCGGCACCGGCGGCTATTCTCGCGCCCATGTGCGGCCGTCCCGCAGAACCCGGGGAGACCGGCGGTCAGGCCCTTGAGCAGGTCGCCCGGGCCTATTGGTGGCCAGTATACGGCGCCTTTCGCGATGACCAGCGGACCCCCGATCAGGCCGCGGCCCTCACCGGGCAGGTGCTGGCACGCGTTTCGACCGCCCCGGCATTGCTGCGGCATGGCGACCACGACGGACGGCTGCGACGGCTGATTTATGCCCTGGCTCAAGACGCCGGAGCCCTCACTCAGGCCACGGGATCCTGCGGTGACGGCACCGCGGGAGATTCCATCGTGGACACCGCCATGGCCGAGGCGCGGGACGTGTATGGCGGCGGGACGCCGGTGGCGATGGGATTTCGTGACCGGTGGTCGGTGGTGGTCCTGGAGCATGCCCTGGAGTCCCTGCGCCGGGAGGCGGAGGCCGCCGGCCGGGCCACCGAGGTGGAACGGTTGCTGCCCTATCTGGCCCGGGAGACACCGGATTGGAAGGTGACCGACCTCGCCGACGCCGTGGATTCCTCCGAGGTGGATCAATTGCGCGATACGTTCCGTGAGGCCGTTCGGCAGGAGGTGGGTCGCACCGTGACCCACCCTGCAGGGGTGGCGTCGGAGCTGAACGAGCTATTTGGCTGATCCCGACCTTGTTCGGAGGGGCGCCGGAAGCGCGGAATCCCACTTCATTTCGGCCCGGGGATTGGCAGACTGTCGAGGTCGCTGATGACGATTCCCGCTTCCTGTCCTGACTGCGGATGCCCGCTGCGCGCCTCCGTGCTGGAGGGGTTGTGTCCGAAGTGTCTCGCGCGGCACTGTCTGCGCCTCCCAAGGGTCGTGGCGATCGCTGACAGTCCCATCGCCCACCGACTGGCGCCACCGTCGCCGAAAGCAGACAACCGGCTGTGGATTGGCGACTACGAGGTGGAAGCGGAGATTGCGCGCGGCGGGATGGGGGTGGTGTACCGTGCACGTCAGGTGAAGCTCGGCCGGACGGTGGCGCTGAAGCTCCTGCTGGCCGGTCAGTTTGCTGATCCACTGCAGGCGCGGCGATTTCGGGCCGAGGCGGAGGCGCTGGCGCGGCTGGATCACCCCGGCATTGTTCCCATTCTTGAGTTTGGGGAATTTGAAGGACGCCAGTTCTTCAGCATGCGGCTGGTCGAGGGGCCAAGCCTGGCGGCAGCCATGGGGCGGTTTGCTTTGCCGGCCACCACCGATCGGTTGCGGCGGGACGGCGGGACGGCGGGCCCGGCGTTGAGAAGGCGACAGCGGGAGCTGGCGCGGTTCCTGGCTGAGATCGGCGGGGCGGTCCATCACGCGCACCAGAGGGGAATTCTCCACCGCGACCTGAAGCCGGGCAATGTCCTCCTCGATTTGCAGGGGCGACCTCAGGTCACGGACTTCGGGCTCGCGCGGATCCTCGGGGAGGAATCCGGCGTGACGGGAACAAGTCTCACGTTCGGCACGCCGGCCTACATGGCTCCCGAGCAGATGGTGGATCCACACAATGTCACCATCGCCGCCGACCTCTATTCCCTGGGGGCGATCGGCTATGAGTTGCTCACCGGCCGGCCGCCGTTCGAAGCGGAATCCGCGGTGGACATCGCCATCCAGGCACGTTCCCGGGAACCGGCTCCGGTCCGGAGCCTGATGCCCCTGGTGGACCGGGATCTGGAGACGATCATCCTCAAGTGCCTCGAAAAGGATCCCAAGGCCCGTTACGACTCCGCCTCGGGATTGGCTGAGGATCTGGAGCGGTTTGCCCGGGGTGAACCGGTGGCGGCGCGTCCGGTCAGCCCATGGGGGCGTGCGTCACGGTGGGCGAGGCGGCGACCGGGAATGGCGGTGATGGCCGGGACGCTGGCGCTCGCAGTTCTGGTGGCGGGGCTGGGTGGACTCACCATGTCCCTGAGGCTGTCGCGGGAAATCCAGGATAAGGATGCGGCCCATGCCGCCAGGCGGATCGAGCTTCGCTCGGCCCTGCTGGCGCGGGCCGCCGCGGAACGACTCCGGGGGGAGGCCGGACATCGGGAACAGAGTCTGAGGGGCGTGCTGGAAGCGGCGCGAATCGCCAAGGATGCCGACGTCCTGAACGAGGCCATCGCGCAGCTGGCGCAGATGGACATCGTCCCGGACCGTCCGCGGCGGCAGCGTCCGACGGACAGTTCACCCATCGTCTGCAGTCCCGATTTTTCGATCTACTACCGGGCGCTGGCGGACGGCGCGGTGGAGGCGCGCTGGATGGAATCGGACGCCCTCCGCTGGCGCCAGGACGGGCTCCCGGCCGGAAATGCCGGTGGGTTGACCGTGTCCCCGGACTCGAATTTCGTTGCGCTGATCCGCAACCGTCACTTGACCCTGCTCCGGGCGGATGATGGTGCGGTGCTGTGGGACCAGCCGTTCGTCAACCTGCTTGGGTTCCATCCGGGGGGATCCTGGCTGCTGGCGCAGGCGGCTGATCGCCGCGTCGTGCGTGTGGAATCGGCAACAGGGGTGCCGCTGGCCTTCCCGGCCGGGTTTCGGGGGATGGCTCATGAGTTCGCCCATGCCCCTGATGGACGATCGCCCGTGATGGTGCGGTTGAACGCCGATACCGTTGAGTTCTATGACTGGGACGCCGACTGCGTCCTGGACCGCCTCAAGCACCAGGCGATGCTGGGACGGCTGGCATGGGAGGGGCATCGGGTCGCGGCTTCGGATGCTGCTGGAAATGTCGTCGTCTGGCGGTTGCCATCACGCAAGCCACTGGTCCTGCCCCAGCTCTTCTCGGGTGTTTCCGGGCTGTTTTTTGTCCCGGGGTCTCCGTTCTTGATGATCGTGGGGAGCGGGAGTCGGCAGACGTCCATCTGGGACACGGATTCGGGCGAGCGGGTGATCGGTGAAGCCTGGTTCACTCCCGAACAGGTCAGCCGGGATGGATCCCAAGTCCTCTATTTCCTGAGCCAGGAGTGGGGGGTGGCCCGAATCCTCCCGGCCGTTGGTCGGCTTCGGCTTCATTTCCCCGATGCGGCGAGGCCGGGCGTCCGCCGGTTGAGATTCAGTCCCGATTCCCGATACCTTGCCGTGATCAAGCAGGCGGGTGTTCACCTGTACGATCTGGCGCGCCCCCGGGAGGTGGTTTTTGTTGATCACTTCGGCGCAGTGAACTGCTGGTTCCTGCCGGAGACCAACTCGATGGTCCTTCAGGGGCGCAACTCATTGCGGCGGGTGACGTGGCAGGATTCCGGGGCCGCCGCGCCGACGGATGTGCCGCACGCGTCGCATTGGGAGGACGGAGTCTGGTTGGAGCCGGGAACGTTGCTGGAGGACCAGAGCACGGTGGTGCTGCCGCGCTCGGACATCGGACTCGAACGGGTGGCCCTCGGCACAGGGCTGGTCGTCGGACAGGTGCCAAACTCCGACCTTCGAATGGCGTCCCATGTCGCCGCCTCCGGACCATGGACCGCCTGCTGGCTCCTGCGGGGCGGGGCACCGGCTGTGGTCACCTCCGGGGGACGTTTGGAGTGGCGTGGGAACTTGGCGGGGGAGGGATTCCTGCAGTTTTCCCCCGATGGCCGATGGTTGCTGGCCTCTTCGCGGGGAGAGCACCGGGTCTGCGAGGTTCCCGATTGGAATTTCTGGAGAACGAGCGCGGCGCCCGATGAGTCCCACCGTCGGCTGGTGGCCACCGCGTGGATGCCGGACTCCCGTCACCTGGCGGCGGCCGAGGGTCGAAGTCGAATCGCGATCCGGGATGTCGTTCGCTGGACGAACATTGTGGCGTTGACCTCGCCGCGCGCCTCCGAATGGACATGCATGGAGTTTAGTGCGGGTGGCCGCTGGTTGGCCGTGGGCACCGCACGGGAGTCCGTCGAAGTCTGGGACTTTGCCGATTTGAGCCGGGCGCTGTCGCAACTGGGACTCACCATGCCCCTGACGGCGTTCGGGACCGAGGCGCATCTCCCCTCCATCCCACCGCAGGCGGCGCCGGTCTCGACCGAACTTCCGACGCCCAAGCCGCCCGATTTTTCTGAGCGGGACCCCAGGGCCGGCCCGGACCAGGTGGACCTTTCGGCGCATTACAATGCGGTGCTGTGGAAGAGCTGGCTGTTGAACGACATCGAGCTGCCCGACGACAGTCTGGCCCTGTTTCCCGCCGGATTGTTTTCCCACGACGGGGTGACCTTCGACGCCCGGGGCATTGTTCAGCTTTCCGGAGAGCGTTTCCTCAACCAGGCGGTCAGGTATCCGGAAAGCACGGGGAATATCCCGATCGGGCGGCAAGTTTCGCGAATTCATCTGCTGGGTGGAGCGTCCGACGCCTACCCGTCGGTCCCGCGGGGCACCGTGGTGGCCCGGGTTCGGCTTGGCTACTCGAACGGCAGCGAGACCTCAATCCCGCTGCGCCTTGGCCGGGAGTTGGAGGACTTCAATATTCCGGCGCACCAGCCGCCGCGGCTGGATCAGGCAACGATCGCATGGTGGGGCCTCAGCCAGTCCACCGAGGCGTCCTTTCCCGCCAAACGCTTCGTCCTCTACCACATGGTGCTCGGGAATCCGTTTCCGGATCGTCAGGTGCAGCACCTGGAACTGATCTCCGCCAACGGCGTCGTGACGCCGTTCTTTGTGGCGGTCACGACGGAGCAGGAGCCGTCCGGCGGCCGGCATCGGTCGCCTGACGAGCCCACGGATCCTTGAGGGGCAGGATGCGGAGAAAGACCAGCCGGTCCGGCCGGGACGCGACCGGATCGGGCCAGAAATAGCCGAGCCGCTCAAACTGGAACCGGACTCCGGGCTCCGGCCGGCTCAACGAAGGCTCCGCCCGGGCCGTCAGCACTTCAAGTGAGCCGGGGTTCAACGACGACCTCGGGTCACGGCCGTCGCGCCCGGGTTCCTCTTCCTGAAACAGCCGGTCCACGAGCCGGACCTCCACCGTTGTGGCCTCGGCGGCGTTCACCCAATGGATCGTCCCCTTGACCTTGCGGCTGGCATTGGGCCCCCCGGTCCGGGTGTCCAGATCGGCGGTCCCATGGACTTCGATCACCCGGCCCGAGGCATCCTTGACCATGGAATCGCAGCGGACGATGCAGGCATATTTCAGTCGCACTTCCCCTCCAGGTCTGAGCCGGAAATACTTGGGCGGCGGATTTTCCTGGAAGTCCTCCTGTTCGATGAATACCTCGCGCCCGAGGTGGACCACCCGGGTGCCCGCGCCGGGATCTTCGGGATTGTTCACCGCGTCGAAGGCGCAGACGTCGCCCGGGGCCAGATTGGTGAGCACCAGCTTCAAGGGACGCAAGACGGCCAGCCGTCGCGTGGCGGTACGATTCAGCTCGTCCCGAATCACATGCTCGAACAGCGACAGGTCGGTGATGGCATTGAACTTGGTCACGCCCGTCCGCAGCACGAACGCCCGCACCGCTTGCGCGGGGATTCCGCGGCGACGGAGACCGGACAGCGTCGGCAATCGGGGGTCGTCCCACCCGGAGACGTCTCCGCACGAAATCAGTTCCCGCAGATGCCGCTTGCTCATCAGCGTGTAGCCGAGGTTCAGGCGTGCGAATTCGATTTGGCGGGGCAGGGGGCGGGGCAGGTCCAGGCTCTTGAGGATCCAGTCGTACAGCGGGCGATGGACCTCGAACTCGAGGGTGCAGATGGAATGGGTGATGCCCTCGATGTAGTCGCTGAGTCCGTGGGCGAAGTCGTACATGGGATAGACACACCACCGATCGCCCGTGCGGTGGTGCGCCGCGTGGCGGATTCGGTACAGCACCGGATCCCGCAACCAGAGGTTCGGCGAGGCCATGTCAAGCCGTGCCCGCAGCGTGCGGGCCCCGTCGGGAAATTCCCCGGCCTTCATCCGGGCAAACAGGTCGAGGTTCTCCTCGACGCTTCGTGCACGAAAGGGGCTCTCGACGCCCGGGCGATCCGGGCTGCCGCGCCGTTGCTCCGTTTCCTCCGGCGACAGGTCGCACACGTACGCCAGTCCTTTGCGGATCAGGCGGGTCGCCAGCTCGTAAAGCGCGGGGAAGTAGTCCGAGGCGAAGAGAGGTTCCAGCACGGTGCCTTCCGGCGCGGGACCCGTCGTTGCCGGTTGATGGACATCGAGGCCGTCCCCCACTCCGGTGCAGGCCGGTGGCCGGCCAGCCGGCTTGAGGCCGATCCGGGATGCCGCCCAGCCCTCCACCAGCCAGCAGACATCCGCCACAATCGCGTCCACATACGCGGTCTCCTCCCGAGTCGGATTTGTGTCGTCGAGCCGCAGGTTGCACACGCCGCCAAACTGGTCGGCGATGCCGAAGTTCAGGCAGATGGATTTGGCATGGCCGATGTGCAGGTGACCGTTGGGCTCGGGAGGGAACCGGGTGTGGATCCGGGGAGTGCGCCCCGACGCGAGATCCCCGGCCACCTGCGAGCGGATAAAATCGTCCGGGACGGCGGCATCGGGAGAGGGAGCGGCGGAGTCAACCATACGTGCGGGCGGATTGATACGATCCTGATCCCCTCCAAGTCGAGGCATGAGGCATGCCCGGCGCGACGACGTCTGCCGTTTGCGCAGCGACTTCACTTCGCGCTTCCGGACGTCCCGCAGTGCCGACACACTGGCGGCGTCTTCATGAGCAAGAAAACCACTTCACGGCCCCGTCCCTCGTCGAAATCCGATTTGCGCCAGCATTCGTCCCTGGTCGTGGACGGCATCGAGCGCGCCCCCAGCCGGGGCATGTTGTATGCGACGGGTTTCAAGCGTGAGGATTTCAGGAAACCCCAGATCGGGGTGGCCTCGACCTGGAGCATGGTGACGCCGTGCAACATGCACATTGACCAGCTGGCGGTCAGCGTGGCCCAGGGGATCAACAGTGCCGGGGGAAAGGCGGTCGCGTTCAACACGATCACCGTTTCCGACGGCATCTCGATGGGCACCGAGGGCATGAAATACTCCCTGGTTTCCCGCGAGGTGATCGCCGACTCGATTGAGACGGTTGTCGGCTGCCAGGGATTTGACGGCTTCGTGGCCGTGGGCGGCTGCGACAAGAACATGCCCGGCTGCGTGATGGCGATGGGGCGCCTGAACCGTCCCAGCGTGTTCGTGTACGGGGGCACGATCCTGCCCGGGCAACTCGACGGACGGGATGTGGATCTGGTGAACATTTTTGAGGCGGTGGGGCGCAACGCCGCCGGCGGTTGCTCGGCGGCCGACGTGGAACGGGTGGCCGAAGTGGCGATTCCGGGCGCCGGGTCCTGCGGCGGCATGTACACCGCCAACACCATGGCCAGCGCCATCGAGGCCCTGGGCATGAGCCTTCCCAATTCGTCCGCGCAGGCCGCCGTGTCCCCCGCCAAGACGGAGGACTGCGAGCGCGCCGGCGCGGCGGTGCTGCACCTGCTCAAGCGGGGCATCCGCCCGCGCGACATCATGACCCGGGAGGCGTTTGAGAACGCCATGACCGTCGTGATCGCCCTCGGCGGCTCCACCAACGCGGTGATGCACCTCATCGCCATGGCCCACAGCGCCGGAGTGAAGCTGACCCTTGATGACTGGACGCGCATCGGGAAGCGCGTTCCGGTGCTGGCGGACCTCAAACCGTCGGGACGCTATGTCATGGCACGCCTGGTGGAAATCGGTGGCACGGTGCCGCTGATGCGCCTGCTCCTCGACGAGGGATTGATGCACGGCGACGTCATCACCGCCACCGGGCGAACGCTTCGACAGAACCTCAAAAACGCGCCCGCGTATCCCGACGGCCAGGAGATCATCCGCAGCTTCAACAACCCGATCAAGGCCACGAGTCACCTCGTCGTCTTTCGGGGCAACCTGTGTCCGGGCGGCGCCGTCGGAAAAATCTCCGGAAAAGAAGGCCTCCATTTTGAGGGCCGGGCGATTGTTTTTGAGCGCGAGGAGGATGCCTTGCAGGGAATCCTTGGTGGCCGGGTCCGTTCGGGACACGTCGTGGTCATCCGCGGCGAGGGGCCCAAAGGTGGTCCGGGCATGCGCGAAATGCTGTCGCCCACCAGCGCCATCATGGGCAAGGGGCTGGGCAAGGAGGTGGCCCTGATCACCGACGGCCGGTTCAGCGGCGGATCCCACGGGTTTGTGATCGGTCACGTCACCCCGGAGGCGTTCGACGGTGGCCCGCTGGCCGTCGTGAAGAACGGGGACGTCATCACGATTGATGCGGCCCGTCGGGCCATCACGTTGGGGGTTTCCGCAGCGGAGCTCGACCGGCGATTGCGCCTGTGGCGTCAGCCCAAGCCCCGGTATACCCGGGGTGTCCTCGCGAAATATGCGGCCCTGGTCAGTTCTGCAAGCGACGGGGCCGTCACCGACCGGCAATTCTGACCGGACTTTTGTCCGGAACGGCCGGCCGGTTCCAGGGGTCGCGGACACCCCCTACGGACCGGAGCTCGGCTCACGGTCCACAACGTTCTGGGCGGCAGGAATGCCGTACCGCTGCAGGACGCGCGGTGCGGAGGCTTCGGTCTCCGCGGCATCGAGCAGCATCCGCTGCAAGGAATCGCCGGGCATGAACTCGATCCGATGCACGCCATCAGTGGGATTTTCGAGCGCCGCCGCAAGATCACCCAGCGTGGAAATCCTGCGGCGATTCACCTGGTCCACGACGAGGAATCGGACGTCCTGATATCCGAGGTTGACCGGATCGGGCAGCACGGTGCTGAGGATCACGAGGGAGGGGCGTTCCGGCGTCGGATGGTCCCGCTGATAGTGTTGGAGACGGAACGGGGCGCGTCGCCGCCAGTCGTCGCCCCAGACCCGAAGGAACGGCTGGATCAAGGGTTGAAACACCAGTCCGCCGGCAAGCAGATACTCCGGGTCATGCCCGAAGGATTGCTGTGGCACCAGTTCATCGGCATAGGTCACCGGAGGCAGCACGTAGTCCACGGCCTCCTCGGTGCCATCCCGCCAGATGCGCATTGGGACCACGTCCCCGGCAAAATGGCGCCGTGTGGCGAGGTTTTCGAGCATGAGGTAGCCGTAGTCGGGATCCTCGTAGTCGCCCTGCACATCCACCGGGAATCCATCCACCTCCAGCAGCACATCCCGGGGGCGGAGCACGGCGGGCCGGTTGGTCCGGTTGATCACTTCCGTCACCACTGCGCCACGCTCGGGGCCGTCCAGTCGAAGGTGACGCAGGGTTGCGGGGTTGTCGCCAGGCTGCCAGGTGAAGTCGAAATACCCGAGGCCCGGGGAGCTGCCGTCGTCGCGGGCGTCGAGCACCTGCCGGATGAATGACGAGGGAATGACCTGGCAGGTGTTGCCTGTCTTGGCGGCCGTCAGCCCGACCACCGCCCCGTTCAGCGTGACCGCCTCGGCCCAACCCAGGCCGCCCAATTCCGTGTTGACCTCCAGCGTCAGCCGGGGGGCGAAGCTCAGCAGACCCTCGCGGACGCTGAATTTGCTGAATTCCACCCGCCGGCTCTCCAAGTTGCCATCCCGCCAGCGCAAAAGGTTGAAGTCCGGGGATGCCGGAACCACCGGCGCGAGCTCCGCAGGCTTGAGTCCTTCCCAGAACGCCTCCGCATCCGCCGTCACGAGGGCCAGATTGGCATGTGGATCGGTCCAAACGACGCGTCCATCATACCAGGTGCCCCGCCCTCCGCGCTGAACCCGCACCAGGGTCGCACCCGGCAGGTGCTGGGCCGTGGTCAGCAGTTCGCGGCCCCCAAGGACCAGCGCCCCCTTGCGGACGGTGCGTGTGGGCCGGCTCCAGGGCTGCGCATAGTCGTAATCCTTGTAGGTCACCTCCAAGGTGACGTAGCTGCGGTCCCAGGATCGCGGGTCCGCGCCCAGCGCGGTGCCGGTGAGTGCGATCAGGAGCAGCAGGGACGGCAGTCGGTGCAGGGGGTTCATAGGCGGCGATCGGAGGGGATCCCATAGGTTTCGAGGATCTCCGGATTGGCGGCGGCAGCGGCATCCCGATCCAGGCACTCAAAGCCTCCGCGGCCCGAAAACTCGATGACGTGCTGGTCCGAGGCGCACGACTCCAGGGCCTGGACGACGTCTTCGAGTCGCTCGATGCGGACGCCGTTGATGGTGTCCACAAGGGCCCGGCCCCGGATGGAAAGGTTGGCATTGACCGGATGCGCCAGTGTGGCGGCGAGCACGACGGGTTCCGGACGTGCCTGGCCGGGTTGCTCGCTGCGCCGGTAGTACAACTCGTAGATCAGCGCCGCCGCCCCGGCATCCGTCTGATCGCGTCCGAGGGTTCGAAGGTAATCCGCGCTCAAGGGGGTGAACACGAGGCCACCGTGGACCACATAGCGGGGGGGGGAATCGTACTGGTTCCCGGCAAGCCGGTCGCCCTCATACACGGCGACGGGAAGATCCAGTTCCATGGGCTGCCGGTCTCGAAGCAGTTTGAGGCGGACCGATTCGCCATTCTGCGGGGATTGAAAAATCAGCGCGACCGGCACGCGATTGCCTTCGTACAGCACGGTGCCATCACTGCCGACCGCGTAACCGGCGACCTCCAGCAGCACGTCATCAGGCTTGAGGACGGCCTCCGCCGGACTTCCGGACAGCAGGCCGTCCACCCGGGCACCCACGGGCTCGTTGTCGAGGCCCAAATGGGCCCGATACGCGGGGTTGTGCAGCGCCACCAAACGGATCCCGGCCATGGGAAAGCCGTCATAGCGGCCATCTTCGACGTCCTTGAGGAAATGGTGGATGACTTCCGGTGGAATGAAAAACCCGGCGTTCTCCAGTCCGGGGATCCCCTGGAAGACCACTCCCACGACCTCGTCGTCCTGGAGGACGGGGCCGCCGCTGTTTCCCGGGTTGATGGCGGCGTCGGTCTGCACGGCCAACAGGGCGCGATTCCCGGGATGCGAGTAGTTTTGGATTTCAATTCTCGAGACCACGCCACGGGTGTACGAGATCTGCTCGCCGCCAGCCGGATAGCCCACGCTGACCACCGTGGACCGGACCGCGGGAAGATCCCCAAACTCCAGCGGCTCCAGCCCGTCGAAGAAGGACGGGTCGTCCACTTCAAGAAGGGCGAGATCGCAATCATGGCCGATGTACGCAACCCGCGCCTGGAAGGGGCGGGGATCCTGATAGCGGCGCACAAGGATTTGCCGGGCCCACGCAACCACATGCGCATTGGTCATGATGCGACGCCCCTTGATCACAAAGCCGGACCCCCCGGAGCGTCGGACCGGGTCGAACCGCCACGGTGCATCAAAGACGGGCGTCTGGCTGAAGGTCAGGATCTGGACGACCGAACGTTCCGGCGACCCGGCCCGCAGGGCTGCGGCCGCGACCAGGCTCAGAACGAAAAACAGCCGGAAGCGCATGGCGTCGAAAGTGTTGGTGGAGCCGGGGTTGGTCAAGCATACGCGCCCGACAGTGCCGGCTGGAGGTCCGGTCCGCATGATTCTCCACAACGGGAGCGTCCGGGCGTGCGGCCACCTCATGCTCCCCGGTCACCCGTGCCGTCCTGATGAAGGCAGCTCATGCAATGTATTGCCTCGGCTGGAGCCGGGGAGGTGCACGCGTCATTCCGATTCGAAGATTGGATGGCAAGGGGGGCATCCGTCGGGGGGCGAACCTTCCCTCCCGCGCACATGGGCCCGGCCACTGCTCCATTCTGTGGCCTAACGCCGCAGCCGCTCCGAATAACGCTTCGTTATTTCGCGCCCAACCCGAATTCCAGACTTGTCAATCGGAACGTCGCACGAGATTACTCAATTATGCAGAGCTTGTTCGCGGCCGCGCATCGAGTCCAGTCGTCCTGGAGGTTCGGCCGCGTTCGCTCGTTCACGAGGCCCAGGCACCTGGTGCTACCTGACTGGAGGTCAGGCCCCGGCCGATTCGCCGGCGAATGGGATGCCAGACCCGGGCGCATCGCACCGATTCGGGGTTGCCGCGCTGCCGGGATGAGTGCCTTGCGGTTCGGTCCGAGCCTATCAGTTCACCCCTCTGGCGCCAGGAGGCGCAGCGGCCCCTTTTGTAAAGGCATTTCCTATCTCCTCCCGAATCACG
>JAHCBB010000045.1 GCA_019634635.1 Verrucomicrobiia bacterium | reverse complement strand
AAGTTGAGATGCTTTTTCATTCACCGACAGGCTGCGTCGCCCGCCCGCAAAACGTCAACTCAGCCCTTTTTCACCCCATTTCCTATGGGATGGCTGTGTATTGCAGTCGAGGCAATCAAGCAGGCAGCACCCGATGAAGTGAGGCTCTGCCGAACCGCGCGTGCCAGCGGGGTGCGGCATGTGTGGACTCCACGAGCGACCGGCCCCGTGGAACACGACTGGGTGAAATCCGCCAGGGACGGAGTCAGCGAGCCAGCACAGATGACCTGTCCCTTGGTGCCCTGTCCTTTCACGGATCTCCAAAGGCGGCCGTACCTTTGGAATAGCGCTCGAGCATCCAGAGAGAATCCCGGCTGGGATAGACATTTCCAGATCCCATTCGGAGAACACCGGTTTCCGGCGGCCGGGTGCTGGGCTCCAGCCACCGATGCAATTCCGCACGGCCGTCCATGAAACTCAGTGTGCCGCTACCGCCATGCCGGCTGGAGGGCAGACTGGGGAAACTTTGTTTTCCGATATTAAAATTCAAATAGAACCCTGGGGGCCCGATTGTATCAGCATGCTCATCTGCAAAAACGAAATGGTCGGGACGCAGATGTCGAATACGATCCAGGTCCGTTTGCTTTTCAAATCCCATAAGTCCGGTCAAACTCTCGCCTACTTTGGTTCCAACCCGGGAATTCAGAGAAACGCTGCGGACTCTCTGATAGTTTCGTGCTCCGATTTTGGTGGGAGTACGATCGCTGGGGCATTTAAAGACTCGCGCCGTGGTGGCCGATGGATGCGAGCCCAGGTAGCGGCCCAGAGAATAGGGATGGTCGCCGACCAGAAACCATACGTTGGTCCCATCGCGTTGGCCGTAATTCATCAGGGTCGGGCACCACGAACGCCAGGGCGGCAATCCTCCCCAGGGATCGTTGGGGAGAAACCAATCCTGGTTATCCAGGGCGTACTGCGACCATCCCAGTGTGATCTGGCGGAGGTTCGACAGGCAGACCACGCCTTCCGCCCTTCGGCGGCCCTGGGCAAGGGCCGGCAGCAGCAACCCAGCCAGGATCGCGATGATCGCGATGACGACCATCAGCTCAATCAAGGTGAAAGCTGAAGCCTTGGCGCGCGTGTTCGACCCTGCATTCATGGGGCGACCTCCCGAGTAATCACTGGGGTCGCATGCGCCACAGCCTCGGCTGCCCATTGCGCAATCCCGTGCCAAGAATGACCCCCTGATCGGAGATGCTGATCGCGTTCTCCAGAAGCCACCCCGAGTTCGGCGGAAGGGAGGAGTTGAGATCCTGAGGGGTGGGGATTCCCGGCCGCCAACGAACTGCTCGATTCTGGGTCTGGTACGGTAGCGTTGACCGACCGACAACATAACCCAGGCAGTTGACCCCCCAGGCAGAGGAGTTTGCGCCACCCAATCCGGTGAGTTGGTAAAGATTCAGGTCCGGGCTGTTGACTCCTGCCGGAACCCGAAACGCCCGGGTACCTCCGGGGTATTGGGTCCAACCAACTGTGCCTCCCTGGTCTGAAGATTCCAACACGTCACTGGCGCCGGAAATTGAGCCAAAGTTGGCAGTGTCCTCTATTGAACTCGGCTCAGCGTCAGTGAGAAACCCTGTATAAGTTGAACCTGAAAACTGCGCCTTGCCGAAGAGTCGTCCGGTGGCAGTGATGCCGTTCACCACGACGTTTCCAAAGCCGAAAAAGAACACCTTTTGAGGTGCCCAACTGCCGCTGCCAACATCCAACCGCCAGAATGCGGCGCGTGTGAAGCCCGAGGATTGAGCGTCGCTGCCGTAACCGCAAACGAATCCGTAGTCGCCGATTCCTGTAATGAATGGCCCTCCGCTGGCGCCCGTGAATCCGGCCGGTAGCGTCAGGTAGGTAGGCACCCCGGGGAGACCATTCTGCCACAGGCTCAGTGCGTTCGTGCCTGAGCCACCGGCAAAGAGGCCCATTTGGTTTCCGCCCACCACCCGCTTGGCGAGGCCGTAGCCCGGTGCTGTGGATGCAAGTTTGACTTGCCCGAAGTCCCAGACGGCACCGTATTGGCCAGTCGGGCCGCTGTACGGGTAGGGCGTGCCATGCGCCAGCCCCAGGGCCCTCCCTGCCTGGTCCAACCGCACCGCGCTGTTGTTGGCCGCCTCGCCGCCGACCATCGGATTCAATTCTTCGATCAGGGTCGTTGCAGGCGCTCCCACTCCTCCGCGGGCATTCCCGCCCTGCAGGGAAGGCCAACCCGCAACCAGCAGTCGGGTGGCGGCATTGATCCGCCAGAGGCGCCCCGCAGAGTCGCCGATGATGATTCGGCCGTCGTTGCGAATAGCCGGTGAGCCCACGAAATTCAAGGTCTGGGCGCCCGAAACGGTCGCGTGCCAGTTCCAAAGCGGCGGGCTGTTGCCGCTGTCGCAGATGCGCAGCGCGACGACCCCCCAGGAATTGATGCCATCGTTCGGGAACATGTCGGACATCGGGACGATGGCCACCCCGTCTTCCGTGAGGCTGGGCGTGGCGCACAGCTTCCCGCTGAGCGACAACTGGCTCCAGTCCGAGACGATGGAACCGGAGGTGCCATTGACCACGACATAGCGGTGGCCGAACTCGGTCACATGCACGTAACCCATGCGATCCGCGATGACACCCGAGATCAAGCCTGGGGAGCCCGGATCTCCATCGCTGCTCGGAATGTCGCGAGTCCATCGAATCATGGATCCGGGCCACTGGGTGAAGTCCACGGCGACAAGCACCTGGCGATTTTGGCCATTGTGCTGGAAACGCCGGGTCGCTGCGTAGATCCAGCCATTTGCTCCCACGGCGAGCGCGGCTTCGATCTCAACGGCGTTGTTTTGAAAATGCGGACGTAGTTGCACCTCTTTGTCGAGGGCGCCGGTCACGCGGTTGAAAGCGCAAATCCTGCCGGTGGATGTGCCAACAACCACCCGGCCCTGATGATCCACCACCGGGGAACAGCTCCAAGGCTCGGGGTGGAACATCACCGGCGGTGTTCCGTAGGTTCCGGTTGCAGGGCTCGGTTGCTGATTGCCTGAAATGGCGGACCAGCGGAGAGCGCCCGTATTGGCATCCAACGCGTATAGCTGGCTGTCGTTGCCTTGGAAGTACACAGTGGGGCCACTGGGGTTGGCCATATCCACCACGGGTGTATTTCGAATCGGAGCAGCGAGCGTGCCAGCTATCGGGTACCGCCACTTGACCCTGGTCAGAGCAGGATCGGTATTGAGACAAAAGAGTACTCCGGCATCGGTGCCGAGGTACAGCCGTGAACCGGCCGGAATTTGCACCGTTCCGGTGGCGTTCACCGCCGGGGGACAGAAGATTCGGTGGGTGCTGGACCATTGCCAGCGGGCGGCACCCGAAGCGTTGCGGGCGTGAACGGTCGAAGCGGACCCCGTACGGGACGCAAAGTAGACGGTGTCTCCAGGGCCAAGCACGATTCCGCTCTCAATGTCACCCAAACCAGAGGCCAGCAACTGAGTGGAGGGTGGCGGAAAAAGTGGAGAAACAAGGGTTTGAGCGTTAAGCGCTGGGGTGGAGACGCAGATCAGGACTGCCACCCAATGCAAGAGCGGGCTGGAGAGAGAGGGGGCCTGAGACTTGATGGGGGAGCTTGAACTTGATGGGGGAGCTTGAACTTGATGGGGGAGCTTGAACTTGATGGGGGAGCTTGAACTTGATGGGGGAGCTTGAACTTGATGGGGGAGCTTTCATGGCGTTTAAGGGCTGGTGTCTAGATTGGGTTCATCTTCGGATGGTTTTGTCAAATCAAACAATCACGACTTTTGGATTCCTTCATTGAAGTGTTTACAACGGAACCGGTTAAGGCTGACGTTTGACAGATGGGGCGTCTTCGACACTCAGCCGGAGGATAGCCTCAGAAACGGGACGGCCAGCGGTACACCTTTTCGTTGTGCACACCCATGGCTTGCGATTGACAAGAAGTCGCCGTTGGTTCGCTTGCTGCGTCCCACGACCAATGACCTGTCCCCCTGTGCCTCTCGGGCAGGAGAACGATCCGGGCACCCCGGGCCGCCGCCTCGGCGATGCGTTGCCGGGCGCGATCGAGGTTGCCGGAAAGGTCGCCGCCCGTGACAAGCACTTGAGCCATCGCGAGGGGGAACGGGACGGGGGAGGGGGCGGTGGCCATGGGGCTGAGGGGCGGGTGTTTGGGGTGGTTTGTTTCGATCGTTGGTGCCCGCGGCCGCGAGTCCTGCCGTTTATTGCAGGCGTATTGCAGTCGAGGCAATCAAGCAGGCAGCACCCGATGAAGTGAGGCTCTGCCGAACCGCGCGTGCCAGCGGGGTGCGGCATGTGTGGACTCCACGAGCGACCGGCTCCGCGGAACACGACTGGGGGCTCCCAATGACCTGTCCCCTTGTTCCCTTCTCGCCGCCTGAGGAACGCCTATCGAGGCACGGTCCCACGGAGAGTCCTTAGCTCGCGGTGGGGCCGGTTGTCGGATAGCCAGCGGCTCCGGTTGCGGTCGGAGTCGCGTTCGAGGTCCTCCTGTTTGCGGAACTCGACGTGGCCATCGCAGAAGACTTGGTTCAACCCGGAGGCATGGGGGTAATTGGCGTCGGTGAACCGGCTGTTGCCTGAGTTGAGGAGGCCGAACTGCCGGTCCCGAGGAGGGCGGGGATACTCGGTAACCCAACTGTTCAGATCGAGCGGGACCATGCGCCATGACACGACCTCGGTGAAGGCAATCATGTCGGCGGGCGCCACCACAGCGGTCTCGCGGATCGCCTCGATCCGGGCGAGGGGAGGGCGGTTCATCTGTCCCCCCAATCCGAGGTAGGGTTCGTAGCGGTCCAGGGTGCGGGCGAATTCGTTGTACTCATACCAGCGGACGGTGCGCCGATTGGCTATCGGACAGAGCAATTTCCAGGTCTGGCGGTGGCGCGCTTCCGAAACTGACTTTGGGTCCTCCGGGTTTCCGTGAAAATGAAGGATGATGGGGTCGGAGATTCGGACGTTGCCGAGGTAACCCGCCGGATACGCACTGTGGTCCGCTAGGTAAAGGCCGAGATAGACGCCGTACTGTCGGAGGTGATTGAGGCACTGGATCTTTCTCGCCTGGGCCTTGCCGCGGCTAATGGCCGGGAGAAGAAGGCTGGCGAGGATCGCTACAATGGCGATCACCACGAGGAGTTCGATGAGCGTAAAGCCGGCCCCCAAACCTTGGCTTGCTCGCCGCGGGCGTGGATGCCGGATTCGGTGGCGATGGCCAAGGCTGGCCGGGCCCAAATGGAGGGCCCAAATGGAGGGCCCGAGGTCAGGTACGCGTTTATCAACCGACGCAACGCGACCGCCGCCGTTCCCCTTCCCGTGCATAGCGCCGTGTGTGAGTGGGGACGGCGCTGACTGTCAATCAAAATCGGGGAGGGAGGAGCGTCTCTCTCCTGATATGCCGATCCAAGCGGAAGCATTTGTCCCGCGCGGGGTTCCCGGCTTACGGTGGGTTGGCAGCACGGTGTTCCCAGCATCCTGCGGCGTCGGGACGGCGGCGTTCCCGGCAGTTCGGTCCGATTCCCAGTGAAGCCGTCCCTCCAGCGCATGCGCCGCATCGGTGTGATCGTCAACCCGGAGAAATCCGATGCCGGGCCGCTGGCGCGCCGGATGATCGCGGCGATCCGTCGTGCGGGGCGCACGCCGGCCTGCGACGCGGCCAGTGCTCCGATGCTGGGGGGCCGGATCCAGACCACGCCGTCCATGGCCGATCTCGCCGGATCCACCGACCTGATCCTCGTGTTCGGCGGCGATGGCACGATGTTGCGCGCCGCCCGGGAGATTGCCGGCCTGCCCACGCCGCTTCTGGGGGTGAACCTGGGCAGCCTGGGATTCCTGACCGCCGTGTCCCCCGACCGGGTGGTCGCCGCGCTGGGACGGGTCTGGAGCGGACGGTTCACCCTCGAGGAGCGCTCGCTGCTCGAGGCCGAGGTGCGCAAGGGTGGTGCCCTGGCACCGTTGCTCGCTCTCAACGAACTGGTGCTCTCGCGAAGCCAGGCGTCCCGCCTCATCGAACTGGAGGTGGAGGTGAACGGCGAGCTGCTGACCCGCTACCGTTGCGACGGCCTCATCGTCAGTTCGCCCACGGGATCCACGGCCTATTCGCTTGCCGCCGGGGGCGCGATCGTCAGTCCCGACGCCGAAGTGCTGATCCTGACCCCCATCTGTCCGCATACATTGAGCATCCGCCCGCTGGTTCTGAATCTGGCCGCCCGCGTGGAGATGACGCTGGTCAGCGACCGGTTGACGGCGACGGTCACCGCCGACGGCCAGCAGCAGGATGAACTGACGCCCGGGGACCGGGTGGCGGTGTGGCGCAGCCGGCGCACGATCCGTCTGGTGCGGCTCGAAGGGGACAGCTTCTTTGCAACGCTGCGGCACAAGTTCGGCTGGAGCGGCAGCAACGTGTGACGGCGTTGGAACGACGGCCCGGCAAATGCGTCGCGTGGGTGACGTGTCGGTCCGCGGGGTCGCAGCCGCCAAAGGGGGACATCGCCTCGTGATCCGGTGACGGGTCTCCACGACGGCGCCATCGGACGCCGCATGAAACCCAAGGCCCGACGGGAGCGAACGATCGGGAGGTGATCCCTGTCGTAGAAGCGCGGCAATATGGCGGGATGTCCGTGGTGGCGTCTGGACCGCCATTGAGGCTCAATCTCCCCACACTGTGGGCACACTGCACTTCGCATACGGTTCCAACATGGTCGTCCGCCAGATGAGATTGCGATGTCCGCGGTCTTGTCCGGTGGGCGTCGGCGCGTTGTCGGGCTGGAGATTCCGGATCAATGCGGCCGGCTGGGCCACGGTGGTGCCGGAGTCCGGGGCACAGGTTTACGGCCGGCTTTGGGAGCTTCCGGTCGAGGATGAACTTGCACTCGACGTCTATGAGGATCTGCCCGGCGGGTTGTACTCCAAGGACGCAGTGGTGCTGAATGCGTCGCCGGTGCCCGGCCGGCCGGTGATGATCTATCAGGCGACGGATTCCAGTCCGGGCCGCGCGGCACCCTGGTACCTGGACCCGATTCTTGAAGAGGCGGCGGATTGCGGGTTCCCCGAGGCCTACCTGGAGGAACTGCGCCGTTGGCGGCATCCGTTGCGATGACGCGCCGAAGGCCCGGAGGCCATTCCTCAAAACTGGGGAGATCGGCGGTCTCCGGTTCGCCGGGCCATGCCGCTTGAATGGAGGTCCGCAGGCCTGCGCGCTGCGGACTGCGATGAACCATCCCCTGCTGCCACCCGCCCTGGCCTTTGCCGGGGGCATTCTCGCCGATGATTGGCTGGGACGGCCGCCGGGGGCCTGGCTGATTGCCGCCGGCGCTTTGCTGGTGGTGGCGGTGTTTCCGGGACGCGTCGGCATCCCGGGCCTTTGGATGGGCTGGGCGGCGGCCGGAGGCCTTGCTCATGCGTTGCATGCCACCCCGGTGTCCCCGACCGACCTTCGGCGCATCGTCCCACCGGCTCCCCAGTTGGTCGAGTTGCGCGGTGTGATCGGCGCCACGCCGGCGCTTCGCCTGCAGGAACGCCGGGGAATCCCGGTCGGACGCACCCTGGTCCGGATTGAGACCTGTGCCTGGAAGAAGTCCGGGACCGGCTGGATGCCGGTCTCGGGTCCGGTCATGACAACCACCCGTGGCGTGTTCCCGGCGGCGCTGTGCCGGGGGCGTCAGGTCACGGTGACCGGGGTCCTGCGCGAACCGTCGGGGCCGGCCGCTCCGGGCCTCTTTGACTATCGCCGCCATCTGCGCAACCAGGGGGTCTGGCGCGTGCTGGAGACCTCCGGTGTGGAGGACTGGACCCCGGTTCCGGGGTCCCCGGACCATCCGCCCTGGTCGGATCGGTTCTTGCCCTGGGCACGGGCCGCCCTGGCGAAGGGATTGCCTGATGACGAGGCGGCCCGGTTGCTCCCGGCGATGATGCTGGGCTGGCGGACCGGCATCCCGGGCGACCTGGACACCACGTTCCTCGAAGCCGGCACCCGCCATGTGTTCGCCATCAGCGGCCTGCACATTGGACTGCTGGCGGCGCTCCTGTTGGGACTCCTGCGGGTGGCGGGGCTCCCGCGTCCTGCGAGTGCGGTGGCGCTGATGCCGCTGTTGTGGTTCTACGTTGCGGCGACCGGTTGGCAGGCGTCCTCGATGCGCGCGGCCCTGCTGATGAGCGTCATCGCGGGCACCTGGGTGTTGAACCGGCCCGCAGATCTTCTGAATTCGCTGGGTCTGGCGGCGCTTGTGATTCTTGTCCCGAGCCCGGGCCAGTTGTTCCAGGCAGGATTCCAGCTGTCCTTCGGAGTCGTGACCTCGCTGGCGGTTTTGGTGCCGGCGCTGGAATCGCGACTGCTTCGATCACTCCGGTGGAATGCCGATCCGTTCCTGCCGGATGCCCTCCGCCCCCGCTGGCAGCAGTGGCTGGATGCTCCATTCCGCCGGCTGGCGACGTCCGTGGCAACGGTCGTGGCCGCGTTTCTTGGTGCCCTGCCGTTTACAGTCCAACACTTCCACCTCCTGACTCCGGTGGCCCTCCTGGCCAATCTGTGCGTGGTGCCGCTGGCCGGCCTTGCGCTGGCGGCATGCGCGGCCTCGCTGCTGGTCAGCCCGCTCTGGCCGGGATTGGCCGCGGTGTTCAACGCCAGCGCCTGGCTCTGGATGCACAGCATGGTCCGGCTGAGTGAAGCCTTTGCCGCGCTCCCCGGTGGCGTGTGGCATGTCGCCGCCCCGTCCTGGGTGTGGTGGCTTCCCTACGCTCTCGTGCTGATCGCCCTCGTCCAGGGGCGGTGGCCATCGCCCGGTCGCGCCCGAACCCTGTTGCTGGCGGGGGCAGCGCTCGCGACGATCGCCGGCGTCCTGTTTGTGGTACGGGCACCGATCACCCGGCTGACGTGCCTCGCGGCCGGGGAGGCCTTCGTCTTTGACGCCCCCGGCCGGTCCGAGGATCTCGTGATCAACACCGGGAGCGTCGGGGCAGGGGCGTCCGTCGTGACCCCGTTTCTGTACGCCCAGGGATGGAACTCGGCACCGCTGCTCGCCATCGGCCAGGCGGACGCCGCGCGCATCGGGGATCTGCCCGGATTCCTCCGGCGATTCCAGCCCCGGACGATTGCGATCACGGACCGACGCCTCCGCTCGCCCGCCTATCGGTCGGGTTTGGCGCTGGCCGATTCCCTCGGCCTGGCGATCCGCAATGTGCGGGCGGGAGACCGGGTGGCGGGCTGGACGGTCCTGGCTCCGGCTGCCGGAGAGCCGTTGCGATCGGCGGACGACGCCTCCCTCGTATTGGCCCGCCGCATCCACGGGCAACAGATTCTTCTGATGTCCCATGCCGGCCGGTCCGCGCAGCGCGCTCTCCTCGAACGATCGCGGGGATCCCCCGGGCTGGAGTCCGACGTCGTGATTGCCGGCCTGCCGCGGGAGGGCGAGCCGCTCATGCCGGAACTGCTTGAGGCCCTCCGACCGCGGCTGGTGATTGTCACCTCCAGTGCACCGCCCATTGGACGCCGGGTGCGTCCGGAGGTGCGCACCCGGCTGACCGCATTTGGGGTACCCACGCACTACGCCGAGGACGGCGGTGCCCTGGTCCTTGAGTTCGGTCCCCGGGCTGTTGTGCTGAAGCGGGACGGCCGACCACTCCACCGGCTGCCACGGCTGCCCGCATCCTGACGGGGTGCGGAAAGCGGACACTTCCCAAGCCCCACGCTTCCCATCGCCTGGGCTTTTCGATACACCGTTCTCCGGAACCCCTTCCGTCATGGACATCGTCTTCAAGTGCCCTCAATGCCATCAACAGCTTGAGGTGGATGCCGATGCGTCCGGCCAGCAGATTTCGTGTCCCTCCTGCAGCAAGGCCATCACGATTCCGCAGCCGGACGTGACCAACATGAAGGTCGGGAACGCCTCGCATTCCTCGGCGGCCGCGAAGGAGGAGAAGCATTTTGCCGTGCCCGTCAGCGAGCGTCCGGTGGAGGCCCTCATCAAGAAGGCCAATCCGCCCCTCGAAGCGGCCGCCAAGGACGGCACGCGACGCCTGAGGGTCAGGACGATCCGGCACATTGATTGCAAGGAAGTCGGGCACGACCACTTCGATGCCACGGTCACGGAGGCCCTTGGGAAGATCGGCGAGGACAACATCGTGAGCATCACGACGATCAACTATAGCTATGTGGAGATGGGAACCCAGAAGCTGTTGACCGACTTTGGGGTGCTGATTGTGTACAAGGGATAGGGATGGGGGCGCGACACGCCGCACCGCACGGTGATCGGGCCCGCTGCGCGCCCGGTCCCCTGTCGCGGCGGTGCACCCTGTCAGAAGTCGTGATCCAGCGGCCGCCCATGAGGCAGCGTACGCATGATTTCGTCTTGTCATGGCCTCCCATCAATGCTCAACTGCAAATACATTGCACTCGCGAATCCCAGCGTCAGGGAGGGGACTTGCGGCCGGGTTGGTCGCGGGAGTGCTTTCGCTGCTGGTTGCGATTGTCGGGACGCTGGCCGGCCATTCGGCGTGGCATGACAGCGTTCATGAGGGAGCGACGGCCCATTCAGGGTGCGCCCATTCCGGTGACGGTGATCCCTCGGAAGGCGCGACACCTCCGTGCGCGGTCTGCTTGCTGGCCATGGGGCAGGTCCTGACGGGCGACATGGCGCCGCCGGACCTGACACCATGCAGGCAAGGCCGAACCCTGTGGACTTCGACCGCATTGGTGCGGGTGGATCCACGGCGGGATCCCGGGCCTCCGGGACGTGCCCCACCCGTGGGATGATTCACCGGATCCTGGCGCATGCCGGGAATATTGGCGGGCGTCCGGAGTGACGTCTTGAGGTTGGGCGGCCCCCGAATTTCGCGGGCCCTCTGAGATCGCCGGAGGCTCCGGCCCATCGTTTGATTTATGTCTTCCACCGCTGTTCGTCACCACACCCGCCGCGCCGCGTTCACCCTGGTTGAACTGCTGGTGGTGATCGCCGTCGTTGCGGTGCTGGCCGGATTGCTCCTGCCCGCGCTGGCTTCGGCCCGGTCGCGGGCCCATCGGGCGGTGTGCCAGTCCAACCTCCATCAGATGGGCCTTGGCATCCAAATGTATGCCGACGACCACGGCGGCCTGTTTCCCGAGACGACTCACCAGGCCGTGGGCACCAATCAATCCTGGATTTTCACCCTGCGACCGTACCTGGGAAACACCGACCGGGTTCGCGTCTGCCCGTCCGACGCCCTCGGCAAGGAGCGGGTGGCCCATCAATCCACCAGTTACGTGCCCAACGAGTATGTCGCCGTGGACCGGCGGGATGCCTTTGGGCGGGTGCTGGAATCTTATCGCAACCTGAACGCCCTGAAGCGGCCGGTGGAAACGATCCTGACGTTCGAGAGTTCCGACAATCCGGACAAGCTCAGCCTATTTTCCGACCACACCCATTCGCGCAACTGGCACAAGGGCTGGACTGCGGTGCTGGAGGACATCCAGCCCGACCGGCACCGCACGGGCCGCGCCGCCTCGGATCATTCCCGCGGCGCGGCAAACTACCTGTATGCGTGCGGTCACGTGCTTTCACTCGACGCCCGGAAGCTCAAGGAACGCGTGGACCTCGGTGAGAACATTGCCCGCCCCCCGGACTGAATTTTTCTGCTGAAATCCTCTGATCTCATTCCATCCAATGAACTCCAGCCATCTCAAAGCAGTCGCATCGGGCCTCCTGGCCGTCGTTGCCGTCTCCAATGCCGCGACACCCCTCACCACCGGCGAGGTGGATATCGGGATCGCCTACGAGGGTGGCCTCCTCGGATTCCACCTGCACGATGAGGAGAAGGACATCGAGTACGAGCCCTCGGAGGCGGTGTTGGTGGTCGGCGCCGGGTCGTTGCAACTTTCGCCCGGCGGGGCCTTCAGCTTCCTGGGACCGGCCGGCACGCCCAACTGGGTGCTGCCCGCCGTCGAGAATCCCGGCCTGCTCTATCTGGGATTGAGCGGCGAGGAGCTCGACGCCCCGGACTGGGTCGGGAGCCTGACGGTATCCCTCCAATCCGTGGTGGGGCCGGGAAATTTCTATCTCTGGAACACCGACGCATTCGGCAACCCGGTGGTCTTCATGGATTCCGCGTCCGGGATCTCGGACGGGGACCGGGTTGCCGTGTCCCCGGGCAGCCACGCACACTACAACTGGGGATTCTCCCAGCCCGGAAGCTACAGCGTCTTCCTGGAGGCCTCCGGGGTGCATGTGGATGAGGGGTTGGTGACGTCAGGTCCCGTTGCCTTCCAATTCGAGGTGGTCCCTGAACCCTCGACCTATCTGTTGGCGCTCTTCGGGCTGGGCTCGCTGCTGGCGATCCGGCGACTGCAACAATGAAGGCCAGGAACCTGCCCCAACGGTGGATCCGGCTTGCCCTTGGCATCCTTGCGGTGACGACGGCGTCGGGATCCGCGTTCCGGGACCGGGTGGTTCTGGACATGGAGCATGTGGACTTCCGTGTGAATTACTCGCCGGGCGGCACCAACGAGCTGTTCGTGACCCTCTACGACAGCGACGGACGGACCAACTATATGGCAACCAACGTCGTGCTGGTCGTCCGGGCGGCCGCCGGGCTGCAGCTCCCGGAGGGATTCCCAGAGCTGGGTGAGCCGGGTTCACCGTTCTGGATCCTCCCGCAGAGCCAGGACCCGCAACTGCTTTATCTCGGGGCTTCCGGGGAGGGCCTTCCGCGCGGAGTTTTCGGCCAGGATCCGGAAATCCGGTTGACGTCGGTTCAGGCGGCGGGTGCGTTCTTTGCCTGGAGGACGGATGCGGTCGGCAACCTGCAGATCTCCATGGACAGCCGCAACGGGCTGGGTCCCGAGGACGTCATCGCGACGTCACCCGGGGGGCACAGCCATTACAACTGGGGGTTTTCCAGCAACGGGTTCTATCAGGTCAGCTTTCAGGCTGAGGGCAGGCTTGCCGGGGCGTCCACCAACCTAACGGCGCTGCCGTCCCAGTTTTTGTTCGCGGTGGAGCCGCTTCCGGTCGCTCCAGAGTCTGGGGCCGGATTGTCTGTTTTGGATGTGGGGATGGATGGATTGGAGCTCGCGCTTTCCGGAGTTCCGGGGGCCGCCTACTGCGTCGAGATGTCCCCGGACCTCGAGTCCTGGAGCGAGGGCCCGCTGGTGGTCGCTTCGCCTCAGGCTTCCCGGTTCATCATCGCCATCACGGATCCGGAAATTCCGCTGTTCGTTCGTGCCGTAAGTCTGGATGCCGCGGCGTCTGCTGCCGGGCTATCGCCGACGTCTACGGGTCGTTGGGGGCCACAAATAATTGGGCGTCGAGATCGTCCCGGAGTGGATCCACGTAGAAGCGAAATCCGTCCGGTTCCGTGATGGTCAACACCGGACCAGGCCGGATCGTGTTGACGGAGGCGCCCCGGTCAAGGCTGAAGCGCTGGTCGAGTTCGCCTCGAAACACAAAGACCCGATCCCCCGGCTCCTGCGGATACTCCGCAAACTGAATCGGATTGAGATACGGCGTCAGTCGAGTGCGGAGGATGATGCCCTCGATGCCGACCGCGATGAGCTGAATGCCGCGTGTGCCGAGTCCGTAGAGCGATTTTCCGGTGATGAGGTCGGAATCCAGGGTCCACATCACGCCGTCGCGGCTGTGAATCAGGGTCCCCTGATTGCCGGCGACGAACCAGCCACGGATCGTAAATACGGCGTCGTTCAGCCCGTTGGTCACCCCGGAATCCCGGAGGGTCCAGGCGACTCCGTCGGGACTCGTCAACAGCGTGCCTCCACGTCCCACGGCCACCAGCTGTCCGGGGGCGGAGCGGACCCGGAACAACCAGTTGGTGGTTCCACTGATCCGTGGAGTCCACGCGACGGCATCCGGACTCGTCAGGATCAGTCCGTCCTCGCCGACGGCCACGTAGCCATCCTGCCAGGCGGCGAGCCCGCTGATGGCCAGCGAGGTGCCGCTGAGGCCGGCGATCCAGTTGGTGCCGTCGGTGCTGCTGGCGACGTAACCCGACTGGCCCGCAATCACGAAGCGGCGGGAATCCGCACACGCGGCGAGCAGATCGAGTTCGGTCGGCGGAGGCACCTCGTGCCAGACGATCCCCAGGGTGCTGACCTCATTGGTGACGGTCACCTCGATCGGTGTGCCATCTTCCCTGACGAATTCATTGGTGGTCACCAACTCGAGGTAGGTGTCGGGGCTGAACGAGATCAAACCCTCGCTGCCGACGGCAACGAGCCCGGGGCGGGATGCCGCGAGGGCAAGGTAGACCTGTTCGGCGGCATTGGTGGGATTGGGCATCTGGCTCCAGAGGACTCCGGACTCCGAGGTGAGCAGGGTTCCAAGGTCTCCTGCAGCGAGATAGAACTGGTTGGTCACCACCGTCGCCGAATACACCGGCCGGTCGTCCAGAAGTCTGGCGGTCACATTGGTGGACACGACGTCGTGCGGAACGATGTCGAACAGCCAGTTTCGGGGCGGACTGGGGTAGGGAATCCATTCGGTCTGCCCGGGATCGGGGGACACCTGCACCCCGTCCACCAGCAATCCGGTGCGTCCACCCAGGAGGTAGGTCCGGTTGCTGGCGATGGCCGCATCATAGGTTCGGACAGGGGCCCCGCCCGGCGGGGCCGTCTGGTCGGACCAAAGGATGACGGCCGAGCCGGAGGCGAGGCGGACCTCCTGTTCCCCGGCAACGAGTCGGGAGGACGGGGAGGCGGCGGCGGCGGCCAGCAAATTCCCGGTGGCCCCGCTCTGGGTCTGGCGAACCCATGAGGTTCCGGAGGCGTTGCCAAAAATCACGGTGCCTCCGCCGTTCACCCGGTCGCCAGCCACCACGAATCCGTTGCCGGTCCAGGCAACGCCATTGAGGTCTGCGCCGTTCCCGTCGGCCGTTTCCCGAAGCGTCCACTCGGTGCCGTCCTCGCTGGTGACAATCAATCCGGCATCACCCACGGCAGCGAACACGCCTCCTCCCCAGGCAACACCCCGCAGCCAGTTGGTGAAGCCCACCTGCTGCCGGACCCAGTTCGTGCCGTCCTCACTCCGGAAAATTGCCGCATGGTCCCCGACAGCAACGGCAATCGCGTCCGAAGCCGCCACGCTCTCCAGCCAGTCCGTCGTGTCGAGTTGGAGCTGCTGGAACCGTTGCGCATCCTCCGACCAGAGGATCAATCCCTCCTCGCCCGACACGAGGAGCCGGTTCCCGAAGAAGGCCGCTCCCCGAAGATCCTTGCGGGTGCCTGATTCCCTTGGATCCCAGTCGCCCAACGCATTCCGGCCGTAGATCTGGCCCTGTCCCGTCACCTGGATGACCGAGTGGTCCGGATGGTGGGCGAACCCGGCAATGTTGTTTCCGTGCGGCCGTGGATTCGACCAGTACCAGCGCCAGGGAGTTTCCTCGGAGAGGACCGCGGTCAGGAAACCGGCCCACAGGACGCCGATGAAAGGCCATCTCAGGAACGCCGCCGGGACGCGGCGGGGCTCGCTGGAGAAGAGGACGAACATGCGGGGATACAGGACGGTGCCTTCCGGCGTTCGCGGGTCAACCCTGTTCCTGAGACGGCTGGAGGCCAGGGCTATTGCCGATCCAGGAGGTAGGCCAGGAGATCGCGTGCCTTCGAATCTTCGATTCCCTCGAGAAGGCCCTCCGGCATCAGGCTGTCCCGCAGGAATGAGGCGCGTCGCAGATCGGATCGCCGGTGACGCTGATCCTCGGCTCCCGGCACCCGCAGGGTCACCGAGTCGGCATCCTGGGAGACCAGCAGTCCCTCGATCACGTCGCCCTCCACCGTTTCCAATCGAAAGCGCCGATATCCGGCCTCCATGGCGGCATTGGGAGTCAGGAGGTTTCGGAGCAGGGCCTCAAGCCCGTGGGCTCCGGCGCCGTCCAGGGCCGGACCAATGCGACCCCCGTCACCGCCAATGGCATGGCAGGGGGCGCAGAGCGCGATGAATTGCTGCCGTCCGGATTCCCGGTCTCCTTCGCTGACGGGAAGCGCCCGGTAGCGGGCGAACCTGGATTCGAGGGCCGCCGCCGCTGCGGCGTCGAGCACCGGCGGAACATCACCCGTGAGTTCGACGCGCGCACCGGCGGCGGTGCTGCCCCAGGATTCCCCGCTGCTGCGATACAAAAGGTCCCCGAGGGTCCCGGGAATGTCCGAGCCGGCCATCGTCTGCACCTCGGCCTCGTCGCGGCAACGACTCCAGATCCGATAATAGGCCAGCTGTCCCGCGGTGCCCCCGGGGACGTTCGAACGTCCCACATCCAGCCCGGTGAACTTCCGGTTGTCCCTCCCGGCGCTGGTGGCCTCCAGCGCGCCGTCCAGGTAGATGCGGAAGTACCCTTCCGCGTCGCGGGTGAAGGCCACGTGCGTCCAATGGCCCGCGGTGACAGGACGCCGGGCGACGGCGATGTCGTGAACACCGCCACCGATCCAGATGCGGAACCGTCCGTCGTAAAAGTTGGCGTCCAGCTGGTCGGCGCCGCCCAGGATCGAATCCTGGTTTCCGATCGGGGGGTCGAGGCGGACCCAGGTTTCGACGGTGAACGGGCCTTCCAGCGAGAGGTTCGTGGCCACGTAGGCCTCATCCGTGCCATCGAGCCGGAGGACCGGGCGTTGGGAGGCGCCCAGGGCCGCCTCCAGCTCCCGGATCCTGGGATGGTCGGGCAACACGACGGCGAGACGTTCAAGGGCGTATCCGTTCAGTTCCTCCTGGGCGATCGCGCCCTCCTCCACGGCGGCCATCAACTGGCGTGCGGATCCCGGGGACTGGGTGAGGCGGTCCACGGCCTGACGCCGCAATGGGGGCGACAGGGTGGCCCAGAGCTCGAGCAGGGATGCCACGGCCTCGTCGCTGCGCGACGAGGACAGGGCCGCCACGGCCTCGCGTCGCACGGGTTCGTGGGCACTGAGGGCGCGCTGTCGGAAGACGTCGAGCCGCGTGGAACCGGAGGCGCGGAGCGCCCGAAGCGCGGAGGCCTGGATGGCGGGACCGGCGTTTGTTCTCGTGGCCGCGGCGATCAATTCATTTTCCAGGCCGGTGAGCCGGAACCCCTCGGCGAGCTGAATCATCAGTTCCTCACTTTCGGGGTCCGAACGTTGAACCACGAGCGCCTTCAGGGCAGGCTCCAGGATGCGGGCCAGTGCGTCCCCGCTTTCCAATGCGGCCCGGCGCGCGTGGATCTGGCGCAAAGCGGATGGGTTTGCGAGGGCGGACTCCAGGACCGATCGAACCACCGGGTCGCCGGCGTTGGCGGCGAGGAGCATGAGCTCGTCGCCGGACGGTGCCCGCTCCAGTCCCGGCCACTGGGCCGCCAGTCGTCGCGCCCCGGATGCGCCGCCGCGGGCCAGTGCGGCAAACGCGGTGGCCTCGCCTTTTGCCGCTCCATGGGATGCCAGCCAGGCGTCCAGTGCCTCCGGGGCCTGTTCAAGTCCGCGCCGGATCAGGTAGGCCTCGAATGCGTCGAAATATGCGGAGTACCGGGCATCGCTCGCCGGTGGGGGACTGGCCGCTGCCTGGATCAAGGCTCCGGCCGCCGCAATCGCCACGGGTCCGGCGGCGGCCGGTTCGTTGAGCATCCGGACCTGCCAGCGGATGGCCTCCTGCCGGACCAGGCGGTCGGAGTCGTCCAGGGACTGCCGCGCGAGCGCAGCCGCCTCGTCGGCCGGAAGACGGGTGGCCGGCAGCGTGGCGGCCGCCCTGAGGCCTTCCCGGCGGAGCGATCGTTCGGGTGCCGCGAGCGAGGTCAGGATGTGAGGGCGCTCCAGTCGCCCCAGTTCTTCCAGGCACCAGAGCGCCCGGATCCTGAGGTCGGCGGGACGGGATGCATCGTCGAGAACGGCTGCCAGCCCGGGGGCCAACCCCACGGCGTTGCGGTCCACGATCTCGTGCCAGGCCGCCGTGGCCTCCCAGGTACTCACGGCTGCGAGGTGATGGAGCAGGTCCATTTCCGGCACCTCATACAGGTTGGGAACCTCGATCCGGTGCGGCTGGGATTGATGCCGGAACCGCCAGATTCTTCCCCGGGCCTTGTCGCGCTCCGGATGCTTCCGGGGGACCTCGTTGTGCGAGATGATCTGGTTGTACCAGTCCACCACATACAAGCAGCCGTCGGGACCGAACGTCATGGCGACCGGGCGGAACCACGGATCGCTGCTGAGCGCGAAGTCGGGCAGATGCTCCAACTGCCACCCGTTGCCGTAGGCGCGCGGACCGGCGGCGGAATTCCCGGGGTCCGCGGAGCGATGCAGGCGGATCGCCTGGATTTTTCGGGTGATGGGGTTGTTGACGAAAAAGACGTCCCGCCAGTCCCCGGGAAACGAGTCCGCTCCCTCACTCAGCGCCAGGCCGCTCAGCCCGGTACCCCCCATTTCCCGGCCGCCGGTCTTCGGGAAGGGGGGGGCGTAGGGACGCGGGACATCGTCGCCACACAGGGGATAGGAAGCCCCCTCGAGAAACGGCATCAGGGGCCACCCCTGGTCGTTGGCTTCCTGGATGAACGCCTCCCCATGGAGGTCAAGGACGAGCCCCCAGATGTTGCACGGACCCCACCCGATGATCTCGAAGCGGCTGCCGTCGGGACGCCACCGGGCCAGTTTGGTCTTGTTGAACGGGGTCACTTTTCCGTCGGAGGTCCGGACCTCCGAGTAATTGAACGCCCCCTGCGCCAGCCACAGCCAGCCGCCTGGAGCCCGGGTGAACTGGTGGGGGAACAGGTGTGAATCCTCAATCCCGAAGCCGCCCAGAATGGTCGAATAGCCCTCGGCACGGCCGTCGCGGTTGGCGTCCACGTAATAGCGGATTTCCGGTCCATACTGGACGAACGCCCCGCCGCGGTAGGGCAGCAGTCCCAGCGGCATGACCAGGCCGTCCGCAAAGGTGCGCGCCTGCTGTCGGCCGGGGCGGGTGGGTGTATCGAACACCACCACCCGGTCGCGCCCGCCCCGGGCAAACAGGGCGCGCGCCTCTTCACCGGCCTCGTTGGCATCAAGCGGGTACTCCAGCGCTGTCATCGCCCAGAGGCGTCCGGCATGGTCGAACTGGAGGGCGACGAACTTGCCGCCGTCGGGTTCGGCGGCGACCAACTCGGCAACGAAGCCGGGAGGCAACCCGAAGGTGGTCTGCTGAATCTCCGCCGGCAGCGGGGAGGCATGGGGTGGGGGCGGGGGTTCCGAGGCGCCCTGTGCCAGGGACGAAACCGCCGCGGCGATCCCCACCGGGATCGCGACGGCCAACGAGGTCAGGGAGCGGCAGCGCGTTCCGTTGAAAAACCGGCGAACCATGCGCGAATTCTGCCGGCTCAACCGCCCACCGGAAAGGTCCGATCCCGTCGGCACGCTTCGCGTTTGCGGTCGGGACCTGGATCAGCGGTCGAGCCATCCGCTGGCGCGCATCCAGTCGGCGGCGCGGTCGGGCCAGGTCGTCACCGGATTGTCGGTGCGGCGGAGCCCATACCCGTGGCCTCCGGTGGGATAGACATGGAGTTCGAAGGGCACGCCATGGCGTTGCAGTTCCCAGGCGTAGCCCAGTGCCGTCTCCACCCGCACGGGATCGTCCTGGGAAATGGAGAGGAAGGTGGGCGGCGTCCGGTCATTCACGGGCAATTCGGCACGGATGCGGTCGCCCCGGTCCTTGTCCGTCAGGTAGGCCGGATAGATGAGTATGGCAAAGTCCGGCCGGCAACTGACGGCGTCGGCGGCGTCCAGGGGTGGATAGGTCCGTTCCGCGTGTGTGGTGCTGGCGAGCGCCGCAAGATTTCCCCCGGCCGAGAATCCGAGGACGCCGATGCGGTCGGGCTTCAGCCCCCATGCGGTGGCGTGATGACGGGTCAGGCCAATGGCGCGCTGTGCGTCCTGAAGCGGGGCCTGGTGGGCGGGTTGTCCCTCGCGCTTGGGCACCCGGTACTTCAACAGGATGCCGGTGACTCCGATGCCATTCAGCCAGTCGCACACCTCGGTACCCTCCAGGTCGAGCGCGAGGATCGAGTAACCGCCGCCGGGAAACACGAGCACCGAGGCGCCGGTGTCGCGATCTGCCGGTGGACGGAAGATCTGGAGAGTCGGCTTGGAGACATTCCCAAGACGGATCAACGGGCGGCCCGCAACGAGACCTTCGCCCGGCTTGCTGGTATCCTTCTCCTCGCCGATCCCGCCGCGTTCCCCGGGCGCCTCTCCGGGCCACAGGGGCCATGGGCCGTCGGGAGGTGCCGCCACCAGGGTGAAAACGGTGATCAGGCTGATCAGGCAGCCGCGGGTGGAACCATTCATGGCCTTCCGTGTGCTCAACGCTGGAAATTCGAGCCTCGGGTGGCTGAGAGCACCGCCCCGGCTACCGCCGCCGCGGCTGGCCCACAGGGCCGTCCAGGATGAACTGGAGACGCTTGGGTTCCTGGGGCAGCGCATTCAGCGAAGCAGGGACACTGAAGAGCACGGCGGGGGGCTCATACGATGCGGGTCCGTGGAGCCGTGTTTCCACGCCCCTGGCGGGGTCGCTGGCGCGGATGACCCCCTGGGAGTCGTCACTCACGGCATCCCAATCCGACGCGGCCCCCTCCAGGCTCTCCACGATGAGCAGCGGATCGCTGTGGGAAAATCGGAGCAATCCGTTGTTGGCGTGGGACAGCGCCGGAACCGGCAGCGCGGCATAGACCTGGCCCTCGTCCTCTTCGTGCAGAAACGTGTTGGCGATGTGGTAGGTGGCCACTGCCAGAAAGCCGACGCCGGCGAGGGCCACTCCGTTGGCGACGGCCAGACCCCGCTGCAGGATCAGCACCGCGAGCGCCCGGTGCCACCACGGCTGGGCCGCCCACTCACGCTCCATCTCGATGCGGGTCATCACCCGCGCACGAAACCTTCGATGAAATCCGGGCGGGGGCACCTCGAACCGCTTGAGGTGCAACCGGCGGATCAATTGCGGAAAGGAGTTCTCGGGCGAATCCATGGTCACGGGCTGACATCGGACAACCACGCCTGCAGTTGCTGGCGGGCATAAAAGAGACGCGATCGCACGGTGCCGGGGTTGCAGTCCATGATGCGGGCAATCTCCTCATGGGGAACTCCCTGAATGTCGTGCAACGTCACCACAGCGCGATGTTCAGGAGACAGCTTCAGCATCGCCTCGTTCAACTTTTTCTGAAGCTCGATCAGGCCGGCCTCGCGACGCGGCGTCTTTTCCGAAACCAGCTCCACGAGATCCGGATTGTGCTCCGCGTTGAAGTCGAGGTCGTCGAGGCTCAGGTGGGGTGTCCGGTACCGCCGCTGCTTGAGATGATTGAGCACGCCGTTGTAGGCGATGCGGTAAACCCAGGTGTAGAAGCTTGAATCCCCCTTGAACGCCTTCAGTGCCTTCCACGCTTTCACGAACGCGTCCTGGGCCAGGTCGGTGGCGTCCTCGTGATTGGACGTCAGGTGATAGCAGAGGCCGTAGATGCGCTGTTGGTGCCGCCGGATGAGTTCCTCAAAGGACCCGTCATCCCCGAGCTGGGCCCGCGCGACCAGGGTGCGGTCGGCGACCTCCGGCGTGCCTTCGCTGCAGAGCGTTGCGGGCGTGCAGTCCGGATCCATGCGCAGGGCCATTAAAGGGAAACGCTAGGACGCAAGCAAGGCGGTTTGCCGCGTGATGCGCCGGGTCAACCCTCCGAGGGCGTCGCGTTCCGGCGATGGCGGCAGCGCCTGGATCACGTTTCGGGCCCGCGCCAGGAGGTCCTCGATCACCAGGGCGGAGCCCGCGAGACAGCCATGCTGGTCGAGCAGCGCGCGCAGCCCGACGGTGTAACCGGGTTCCCACCGGTTGAGCCAGCCCTCGATCTCCGCCCGGTCCGACGGCGAGGCCTGCTCGAGCAGCAGGATCAGCGGAAGGGTGAGCTTGCCGGTCGCGAGGTCCGTGCCCAGGGATTTGCCGGCGGCGTCCTCAGAACCGAAGACATCGAGGCAATCGTCGAAAATCTGGTAGGCGGTGCCCACCGCCAGCCCGTATTCGCGCAGCAGGGCCTGTTGCTCCCGTGTGCCCCCGGCATGGCGGGCCCCCAGTTCGGCCGCCACGGCAAACAGCTCCGCCGTCTTCAGTTCCAGCATCCGCAGATACTCCGTTCGACCCAGAGTCCATCGCCGGCGCCGGTTGCTCTGGAGAATCTCGCCGGTGCAGACCGCGTTCGCCGCAAGGGCCAGCGACCGGAAAATATCGTCCGCCGGCAGCGCGGCGGCCGACTTCATCGCGTGCGAGAACAGGCAATCCCCCAGCAGCACCGCAATCTGGTTGCCCCAGAGCGTTCCGACCGTCGGCCGGCTGCGCCGCAGGCCGGCGCCGTCCATGACGTCGTCGTGAACCAGGGTCGCGAGGTGCACCATCTCGACCACCATGCCGATGGTCACATGCACGTCGGAACACACCCCCACCGCCCCGCCCGCCAGCGCGACCATGGCCGGCCGCAGCTGCTTGCCCTGGCTTTGCAAGGCGTGCCGGGCCAGCCCGGCGATCTCCGGCTCAAACAGCGCAATCTGGTCGTCCATCCGACGTCCCACCTGCCCGAGGTGGTCCCGGACCGGGCCGAGGACGTCGTCCCAATCAGGAACCACCGGTGTGTGGTCCCCGGCGGGATGTGGAGAAAGGGCCTTCATGAGCCGCGTGACGGTATAAGCACCCTTGCGGGGGGTCAACCCGCTCCGGATCCCGCTGCAGCTTGCTTCCCTTTCAGCCCGCGATTTCAAGCAGGAACTTCCGCTGCGCGTATGCACGCAGCACTCAACGGAGCCTTGGGGACGGGGAGGTGACGAAGGCGATGGCCTTGGCGCGATTGTCCTCGCCCATGAGCGATTCTTGGTGGGGCTTGGGCTGCTGGAGACGCCGGTGCATGCAGAAGGGAGCCACAATTGACCAGAAGGGGGAGCCACAATTGACCTGTCCCTCTGTGCTCAGTTCTTCCGGGAGCCGGACTCCGAACCCGGCGGTTCCGGCTTCGCCGGGACACGACCGGCGGCGAATCGGTCGAGGGCGAACAGGGAAAGGTCGTGGTCGGTACGGCCGGTGAGCGCGAGGTCGGCAAGGATTTCGCCCACGACGCTGCAGAACTTGAATCCGTGTCCCGAGAACCCCGCCGCCAAAGCAACCCGATCGCCGTATTCAGGGTGCAGCCCAATCAGGAAGTGTCCGTCGGGCGTGTGCGTATAGAGGCAGGTGACGGCATGGACGAGGGGCCCGTCCAGGCCAGGCAGGAGGGTGCGGATCGTGTGCCGCATGCGGGCCACATCGGAGGCCCGGATGCTGCGATTCACATTCTCCGGGGTGCACCATTCGGGTTCCGGCGTCTGATGCAGTGCGACCTTCACCCCGCCGTCGGGTCCATCGAGCGCCGGAAAGCCGTAGGGAATGAGGCGGCCACCCGGTTCCCAAACGTGGATGGGAAATCGTCCGGGACGATAGGCATCCACGCCGTCCTTTGGTTGAATCCAATACAGGACCTGACGTTCCACCCGAAGTTCCACGCCCAACCCGGGCAGCACGGCCGGAGCCCAAGGTCCCGGCGTGATCACCAACCGCGCCGCCCGCCACGTTTGCCGGGCGGTCCGGACTTGCACCCCCTCACCATCAACCCCCCAGTCCAGCACTGGTTCGCGAAACTCAAGCCGGGCCCCGAGGGCCATCGCAAGATCCAGGTGGGCCTGGAGGGCCCGCTCGGCATGCACCACCCCGGCCTGCGTTTCAAACAGAGCGAGGTGGTCCGCGGGGAGTTGAATGGGCGGATATCGTCGCCGAACTTCCGACGCGTCCAGCACCTCATGGGGAAGCCCGTGTTCCCGCGCACTCCGCAGGCTTCCGGCAACCACCTCGCACCCGGGCGGCCCCATCATGAGGCCTCCACACAAGGTGAGCAGCCCGCATTCCGCGGCCGCGGCGGTGTGGTGCCACAGTTCGTAGGCGCGGCGAAGCAATGGCACGTAGGACGGGTGCTCGAAATAGGCCTGCCGGATGACGCGGGTACGGCCGTGGCTCGATCCCCGGTCGTTCAGGGGGCCGTGCTGGTCGAGTCCGACGACACGGGCGCCGCGCCGTGTGAGTTCCCAGGCGGTGGCGCTGCCCATGCCTCCGAGGCCCAGCACCAGGACGTCGGCGGGTGGACCTGCGGATGCGCTCACGGATCGAGCCTTTCCCGGCATTGGGCAAAGGTCCAACCGATGTTGCCCGCCGGGAGGCGATTCGCACCGGCGAGCCGCAGGCAATCAGTGGACTCGCCGTGCGGTACCACTTACCCTGCCGGACCACAGCAAATCATGCCCTCGCCCCACCGCCCCTCTCGGCGCCTCTGCAGTGTCCTTCTTCTGCTCCTGGTTTGCTGGCTGCCGGCCCGGGGCCAGACATCAGAGGCCGCACCGCCGCCGTCGGCGGGTCCACGACGCAGCGCCTCGGAACTCGAGACGCTGGTCGCCCCGATCGCCCTATACCCGGACCCGCTGATCGCCACCCTGCTTCCGGCGGCCGCGTATCCCGTCGAGATTGTTCAGCTCGCCCGGATGCTCCAGTCCCCCGACGGCAGCGCCCAGGTCCGCGACCAACCCTGGGACCCCAAGGTCAAGGAGCTGGCGGCGTTTCCAGCGGTGGTGGAGACGCTGAACAAGGACCTCGGGTGGACGGTGGATCTGGGCCAGGCGTTCGTTGCGCAGCCGCAGGACGTGATGGACGCCATCCAGACGCTCAGAAAAAAGGCACAGGCTCTCGGGAACCTCCAGTCCACCCCCCAGCAGGTGGTGATCGTGACGAACTCGGTGGTGGAGCGGACCTACCAGCAACAGATCGTTTATGTGACCAACACGGTTGTGGAAATCCAACCGGCCAGTCCGCAGGTCATCTACGTGCCGACGTATAGTCCCACGGTGGTGTACACTTCGCCGCCTCCCAGTCCCGCGCAGTCATTGCTCACGTTTGGCGCCGGCATCGCCGTGGGCGCCATCATCGCCAACAACTGCGACTGGCATTACGGAGGCGTCTATGTCGGGCCCTGGCGTCCGCCCTACTACTACCCTCCGCCACCCTATTACCGTCCTCCCCCCTACTATCCGCCGCCGGGGTATCGTCCGCCTCCGCCAGGGTACCGGCCTCCGGGGTATCCTCCCCCGGGGACCCGCCCCCCCGCAGCCCGTCCCTATGATTCCGCTCAGACGCCGGCGCGATGGCAGCCCGATTCCGGTCGGCTGGCGTCCGCAGGGGCGCCCTCCACGCTTCCGGCTGAGGCGAGCCGGGGCTGGGGGAGCAGTGGCCCAACGGCCTCGACGCAGCCGGCTCCTGCACGGGGGACCGCGGGCGGGGGGCAAGGGGCGGCACGACCCACGCCTCAGCCGGCTCCCTCCCGACCCGCGGCCGCCGCCCCGACACCGCGGCCCTCGTATCCCTCCGGAGGGGCTCCCGCACCGCGACCGGCCTACCCGGGCCGCGCAGGTCCGGAGGCGGTCTATCCGGGTGCGGGCACCGGTGCCGGCAATCGGATGACCTCATCCCCGGCGTTTGGGTCTCAAGGGAACAGCGCCTCCAGCGCCTTTTCCCACGGCGGCTCAGGCAACGTTCAGAACTACAGCAACCGCGGTGCCGCCAGTCGTGGCGGGTTTCAGGGGGGTGCACGAGGCGGTGGCGGGCGGGGGGGAAGGCGATGAACATGAAAATCCATCCATGGAAGGGTGCAGGGCGAACCGGCCTGCCCGCGAGCGGGCGCCGGGTCGCCCTGCTTGGAATCATGGTGGCCGGGCTCCTGGTGACCGCGGCGGACGCCCCCGCGCGCTATCCGACCCCGGAAGCCGCCGCCGCTTCGCTGGATCTCCTGGCCGCCGCCGGCGACGTCCCGGGGATCGTGGCGCTGTTTGGCGCCGGCGGGGAAGGTCTGGTCAATCCCGACCCAGTCGAGGGCGCCAAGGAACTGCGGGATTTCGCCACGGCGTACGGTGCGGCACACCGGTTGACCGCGACGGCCCCGGATCGGCGTGTGCTGGAGATCGGGGACGCCTTCATCCCGTTTCCGGTGCCGTTGGTCGAGCGCGACGGCTGGTGGGTGTTTGATGCCGCCGCCGGGCGTGAGGAGATTCTCAACCGCCGCATCGGACGCAACGAACTCGCGGTCCTGGACGTGGTGCGCACCTACGTGACCGCGCAACGTGAGTACGCCGGCCGGGATCGGGACGGGGATTCGGTGCTGGAGTACGCGCAACGAATCCGCAGCCGTCCCGGGCAACGGGACGGGCTCTACTGGCCGCCGGGTGATGATCTGGAGCTCAGTCCCCTCGGCCCCTTGGTGGCTGACGCGCAGGCCGCCGGCTACCGGATGTCTGCGGATGCCGAAGGCCCCCGCCCCCCGTTCCACGGCTACTACTTCAAGGTGTTGACCCGCCAGGGACCGCACGCACCCGGAGGCAGCTACAGTTATGTGATCAATGGCAACATGATCGGTGGCTTCGCACTGGTGGCGTGGCCGGCGGTGTACGGCGAGACGGGGGTGATGACCTTTGTGGTCAACCAGCAGGGGGTGGTCTACCAAAAGGACCTCGGCCCGCGGACCGCGGCGGTTGCCCGACGCATGCAGCGGTACGATCCGGACGCGACCTGGTCTCCAAGTCCGGACTGAACCGCCGGCAACCGCCGGAGAGCCGAGGCAACCCTCGGGCGCAGGTGGAGCGTCGGGATTGGCGCGAGGGTGCGGACTTGCGCCAACCGGGACGGACCACCCGACGCCGGCCAGTTCACGCTCGCCTCCCGGAGGAATCTCCCTAGGTTCATCCGGTGAACGGGATTCCACCCCACCTGGAATTCGCCGACCCGGTGTCCGGGCCCCCGGCGATGTCCGGAAATCTTCGCGCGCTGGCCGGTGAACTGGCGGCGCCCGATTTTGGCGGTTCGCCGGGCTGGACTGCGGGGCTGGCCACCGCGTCCACGGTCGGGGCCTTGGGCGCCCTGCTGAACCGACACGCCTCGGAAGTCCTGTGCACCCGGGAATGGCCGGTGATTGTTGAGGCGTGGAGACTGGCGCGACTGGGCCACGTCCGTGAACTGCTGGAATTGGATGCCACCTGGGGTCGCGAGATCGGTGCGGCGGGCTTCGCACAAGCCAGCTTTCGAGTCGGACAACGGCAGCTGTCCAAACTGCGCGGACTCCGCCACGAGCGTGTCATCCAGCGCTATCTCGATGCGGTCGAGGCCGGCCGGGCGCACGCGTGGCACCCGGTGGTCTATGGCGTTGTCCTCGCCGTGTATCACCTGCCGCTCCGGCAGGGACTGCTGCATTTTGCCACCCAGATCCTCGCCGGCCTCGTCACCGCCGCCGAACGGAGCCACCGCCTCCCTGCGGAGGAGTGTCAGGCCCTGCTGGACGTGACCTGCGCTTCCCTGCCGCACCGGTTGCCACCCCTGTCCCCGGGACAGGGACTGGGGTAGGGATGGGGACCCCCGCAGCCGGGTGCGGAATCCCGTGGCGCCAGCGGCCCGGTCGGAAGGAACCTCACGTCTGTGACCTCCTGGGGGATTCTGGGTTGCGTGGTCCTGTATTTCGGGCTGATCGCCGTGATTGCCTGGTGGACCGGGCGGCACGCCGACCAGGCCGGGTACTTCCTCGGCAACCGTCGCTCCCCCTGGTACCTCGTCGCGTTTGGCCTGATTGGCGACTCCCTCTCCGGCGTCACCTACATTTCCGTCCCCGGCCAGGTCGGCGTTCAGCGGTGCGGCTACCTGCAGGTCGTCCTGGGCTACGTGGTGGGGTACCTCGTCATCGCCCAGGTGCTTCTGCCCCTCTACTACCGGCGAAACCTTACCAGCATCTACAGCTATCTGGGGGATCGCTTTGGCCGTCCGGCGGAGCTCACCGGCGCCGGATTCTTCCTGGTCTCGCGGGTCCTGGGCGCGGCGGCCCGCCTGTACCTCGCGGCCAATGTCTTCCAGGTCTTCGTGTTCGAAGCCCTTGGCATTCCGTTCTGGGCAACCGTGACCGCCATCCTGCTGCTGATCCTCGGCTACACCTGGCGGGGTGGGATCAGGACCCTGGTGTGGACCGACGCGCTGCAGAGCGGTCTTCTGGTGCTGGGTGTGGTGCTTTCGGTCGGACTCCTGGCCCGGTCGCTGGGTGTGGATCTCGCCGAGCTGCCGGGGCACGTGGTTCGGAGTCCGCTGTCCCAGGTGTTTTTCTGGGACTGGCGGGCTCCCAACTATTTTTGGAAGCAGTTCGCCAGCGGGGCGGCGATCGCGGTGGTGATGACCGGACTCGACCAGAACAACATGCAGAAGACCCTGAGCTGCCGGTCTCTCGGAGAGGCCCAGCGGAACCTCCATTGCTTCGCGGTCATCATGGTCGCGGTGAATGTGGTGTTTCTCGCCCTGGGGGTCCTCCTTCACGAATTCGTCGTCGCGCGGGACTTGATGCTGCCCGCGCAATCCGACCAGTTGTTCCCGGAGATTGCCCTGCGGCACCTCGGCCCGGCTGCCGGCCTTGTCTTCATCCTCGGCCTCACCGCCGCCACCTTCAACAGTGCCGACTCGGTCCTCACCACGCTCACGACGAGCTTTTGCATTGATTTTCTGGGCTTCGAACGGCGAACCGACCTCACGCCTGCGGCGCAGACCCTTCAACGTCACGTGTCCCACGCCGCCTTCGCCGGTGTGCTGCTGGCCGCCATCCTCGTGTTCAAGGCGTTGAACCAGGGCTCGGTCATCCAGCTCGTGCTCTCCATGGCCGGATACACTTATGGGCCCATCCTCGGCCTGTTCGCCCTGGGGCTGTTCACGCGGGTCCGCGTGCGCCCGGGCTCCGTCCCGTGGATCTGCATGGCCGGCCCGCTCGCTTGCGCGGTGCTTGATGCCAACGCCCCGCGATGGCTGGGTGGCTACCAGTTCGGATTCGAGCTGTTGATCCTCAACGGGCTTCTGGTCGCCACTGGATTATGGCTGGTGGCCCGAAGCCGCACGTGATGTGACGCCGCGACCTCCACGGCCGGCACACACCGGGTTCCCCGAAAGCAGAAAACCCGGCGGCCCGTGGGAAGCGGGGCCGCCGGGCCAGTATGGTCAGTGGAAGTCACGAACGGCCTGTTCGCCGCACGCGTTCGGGGTGGAAGGAGGGAGAAGTTGTCCCAACCATGAGGATCGGGACGGCAGGTAGCACCGGCAATCGGGTTACGGCTGACAGTGCTCTTTCCACGGAGGCGCGGAGACGCAGGGATGATGCCAAGGTTGCATCCGGGCACGGATTGGCCGGTTTGGCGCCGCGGCTGGTCCCGTCGCGTCCGTGAACGTGTTCATAACCGGACACCCTGTCTGGAAATGTTCAGGGCGCGGGACGAATGGCACTTCGGAATGGCAAATTGCGCTTTGCCTGAAACGCCACGCCCGCCAGCGTGTTGGGCACGACGTGAAATCCCTGCTCGAGAGGATTCAAGCCAACGCGGAGCACCGCCTTCGACTGCCACCCGGCAGCAAGCCCTCGGAGGAGCTGGGGCGTTATCGCGGATTCGTAAAGGAGGAGACGGCGCGGCTGCGGATTCTGCACCGGGCGGATGGCGGCGGGGTGGCGATGTGCCATGCAAGGGCCGACATGATGGACCTGCTGGTCCGCTACCTGTTCGAGGCGGTTCAGGCGGCCCTGCCGTTGCCCGGCAAGCGGCATCGGCTGGCGCTCGTGGCGTACGGGGGATTCGGACGCCGCGAGCTCAACCCGTTCAGCGACATTGATCTGATGTTTCTGTATGAGGGCGGGAAGGACGTGATCAAGGACCTGTCGGCGTGGACCAGCGGGGTGCTCTACACCCTGTGGGACATCCCTCTCAAGGTGCCGCCGGTGACCCGGACCGTCGAGGACTGCATCCGCCTCGCCAACGGGGACATGCAGTCCAAGACGGCGCTGATGGAAGCGCGTCTGATCACCGGGGACGAGGCGCTCTTCAAGCAGTTCGAGGCGAAGTTTGTGGCCCGGTGCATTCGCGGGCGGGAGGACGCCTACATTCAGGAGCGTCTGGAAGACCAGGCCCAACGGCGGGCAAGGCACGGCGACTCGGCGGCGATGCAGGAGCCCCATGTGAAGAACGGCTGCGGGGGACTGCGGGACTACCAGAACCTGCTCTGGATGGCCTCGGTGAAGCTCGGGTATCGGAGTCTGGCCGAACTGCAGCGCCTCGGGCATCTCGGGGTCCGGGACCGCCGGAGCCTGGAGGACGCCTACGATTTTCTGCTGAGGACCCGCACGGAGCTGCACTACACCGCCGGCACCTCGACGGATGTGCTGACGGCGGCGGTCAAGCCTGCGGTGGCGTCGGGTCTGGGCTACACCGAGCGGTCGGCGCGCCTGCGTGTGGAGCATTTCATGCGGGACTACTACACGCATGCCCGCAACGTGTACCTGATCACCCGGATGCTGGAGCAGCGGCTCGCACTGGTGCCCTCGCCGGCCCGCGGGCTGCGTGCGTGGTGGGGCCGGCGCGCCGCGGTGCCCGCGGCCCTGGAGCTGGACGGCTTCCGGATCGTGGGCCAGCAGCTCAACGCGCCGTCCCGGACCATCTTCCGGGACGACCCCAACCGCATCATCCGCGCCTTCCTGTACCTCCAGCGCCGCGGCCTCACCCTGCATCCGGACCTGGTCCAGATGCTCCGGCAGCTCGTGCAGGAAGGACGGGTGAACAATGCGTTTTCACGGGATCCCCGGGTGCACAGCACCTTCCTGGAAATCCTGCGTCAACGCGGCAGCGTTGCCCCGGTCCTGCGCGCCATGCATGAGGTGGGGTTTCTGGGCGCCCTGATCCCCGAGTTCGGCCGGCTCACGAATCTGGTGCAGCATGAGTTCTATCACCAGTACGCGGTGGACGAGCACACGCTGGTTGCGCTGGCCCGGCTGGACCAGGTGTCCGGCGCGGACGAACAACCCTACGCGCATTACGCCCCGCTGCTGCAGCAGGTGGAGCGCCCGGAGATCCTGTACCTCGCCCTCCTGCTGCACGATTCCGGAAAGGCGTTTCCCGGGAGGCCGCATGAGCTGGTCGGCGGGGAACTGGCCCTGCGGGCCGCCCGGCGGCTGCAACTGGATGGCACCACCACCCACACGCTGCGCAAGCTGATCGAGCTGCATCTCGAAATGGTCAAAGTCTCCCAGCGCCGGGACCTCGAGGATGAATCGGTCATCAACCATGTGGCCGACGAGGTGCAGGACCTCGATACGCTGACCATGCTGACCCTGCACACCTTTGCCGACTCGACCGGGACCAGCGACACCCTCTGGAACGGGTTCAAGGATTCGCTGCTCCGTTCGCTGTATCACAAGACCCGCGTCCGCCTCGCCGGGGGGACGACGTTTGTCGGACGCAAGCAGCGGGAACTCCTGCGCGAGGAGGTCGAGGATCTGCTGCCGCGCACCTTCGTCCGCGATGAGATTGATGCCCACTTCGAGGGCATGCCGTCCCGCTACTTCCTGATCCACGATGCCCGGGCCATCGCGCGCGACCTCACCCTGGCCCACCGGTTCATGCATCTGCAGCTCACCGAGGCGGATCGCGCACTGGAGCCGGCCCTGCTGTGGCACGACGAGCCCGACCGGGGCTACACCTCCGTGCATGCCTGCACCTGGGATCGCCCCGGCCTGTTTTCCAAGCTGGCGGGCGCCCTGTCCGCAGCGGGCCTCAACATCCTTGCCGCCCAGATCTACACGCGGGAGGACGGGATCGTGCTGGACGACTTTCTGGTGGTGGACGCGCGCACAGGACGGCTCCCGGAGGCACCGGCGCGGCAGCGGTTTGAGCGGTTGGTGATCGAGGTGCTCGCCCGGGGCCAGGATGTGGCCAGGGCGCTGGCCAAGGCACCCGCCTACCCACCGCTCTACCGGGCCATCGGGGAGCGCATCCCCACCGTGGTGCGGCTCAACAACCGCGAGTCCGAGGATTACACGATCGTGGATGTTGAAGCCGAAGACCGGGTGGGCCTCCTGTTTTCGCTCGCCTCCACCCTCCACGAACTCGGGCTCGATGTCGGCCTGGCCAAGATCGTGACGGAAAAGGGTGCCGCGGCCGACACCTTCTACGTGGCGGACCGTGAGGGCCGGAAGATCACCGGCGAGGACCGCCACCGCACGGTGATCCGGCGCCTGAAGGAGGCAGCCGCTGCCGGGAGCGACTGAGGTCGCGCCTGAACTTTTGACCTCATGGAGGATAATCGCGGGATTCGGTTCGGTCTTTGACCGGAAAGGCCTTCATGCGGGGGATTTCGTCCAGCATGAGGACTGGATGGCCACCCGATGCGACCCCGGAGGATCCGTCCCGCCGAAATCGCCCCTTCTCATTTGCAGGCTCGCCAGAACGCGGAGGGCTTTTCGGGATTGTCCCACCATGGGGTGGCAACCTCCATTGACCTTCCGAAATGGATCCGGGCAAGACCCGGCAGGCGTGGGATCCCTGCGCCCTTGGTGGTGTCCGCCCGGGCAGCATCCGACCGGCGTATGGCAGTGACCCAAAGCGAAATCGGTGAGGCGAAACCCGCTGCGGCAGGCCTGTTTCCCTCGACGCTGTGGAGTGTCGTCTCGGGTGCTGTCGCGGCGGAGCCGGCGCACGCAGAGGAGGCCCTGGCCCGGCTTTGCGAACTGTATCGGGAACCGATCCTGAGATGGTTTCGACGCGCCGGGCTGAGTGCAGAGGATGCTCAGGATGAGTCCCAGGCCTTTCTGGCCCGTCACTTCGCGGGGCAACGCCTCAGTCACTTTGAACGCCGCGAGGCCCGGTTCCGAAGCTGGCTTCTGACCTGCCTTCGCCGTCAACTGGCCGACCGTATCCGCCGCATCCGGGGCGAGGAGGTTCCCCTCGACAGTCCGGACGCTCCGGAGTTTCCCGCATCCGAATCCTCGGTGGCCTTGGATCTGGACCGGGACGTCGCCCGCGCGATTCATGACCGCGTGTTGGCCCGGCTGCTGTCAGGGTGGGCGACGTCGTCCCCGGAGGTGGGTCGGCAGCTGGCGCTTCTGCTCTTCTCGGACGTTCAGGCCGGAGCCTATGAAGCCCTCGCCCCCGGATTGGGAATGGCGCCACGGGAACTGAAGCGGCGGGTGTTCGAGTTCCGAAACGACTATGCGGTCGCCTTCCACGCCGAGGTCCGGCAAATCGCACTCCCGGGCGATGACGAGGCGGAGATGCGCCACCTCCTCGCCCTGGTCCCACGGAGCCCCGACAGCCCGACGTGATCCGCACCGGGCTGATTCCTCCCTGCTGTGACACCCATCCTGGACTCCATTGGTCCGTACCAGATCCTGGGCGAACTGGGTTCCGGAGGGATGGGCGTGGTGTATCTGGCCCGGGATCCCCGGCTGGGTCGGGTGGTGGCGGTCAAGGTGATTCAGGCGGGAGGCACGGCGACGGCCGACGCCCGGCGCCGCCTCCGCATTGAAGCGGAGGCGGTGGGATCACTCGATCACCCCGGAATTGTGCCGATCCTCGATGTCGGGGATTCCGCCGCTGAACCCTACCTCGCCCTGAAATTCATCCCGGGCGGCTCCCTGGCGGAACGTCTGGCGGAATCCCGACTGTCCGCGTCCGATGCCGCCCGCCTCATGGCACAGGTCGCCCGGGCGGTGGATCACGCGCACCAGCGGGGTGTCCTGCACCGCGACCTCAAGCCGTCCAACATCCTGCTCGATGAGCGCGGTCAGCCGCATCTCACCGACTTCGGACTCGCCAAACTGGCCACCTTGGACCTGGGCCTGACCCTGAGTCACGCACCGGTGGGGACCTGCGGCTACATGGCTCCGGAGATTGCGCGATCCGGCGCCCGTGCGGCCACCATCGCCTCCGACATTTACAGCCTTGGCGCGGTGCTCTTTGAGCTGATGACCGGACGGCCGCCCTACGTGACCTCCGGTTTCGCAGATTTTCTCAGTCAAGTGGACCAGGGCGAGCTCCCCCGTCCCCTGCGGGTCCGGCGCGAGACCCGATCCGCGGATGCGGACTCCGGGACCGGGAGCCGTCCATCCCGGTTCCTTCGGGACCTGGAGATCATCTGCCTTCGGTGCCTGAATCGCGATCCCCGCCAGCGCTATCCGTCGTCGGCCGCACTTGCCGAGGACCTCGAACGGCTGCTGCGGGGCGAGCTGATCGTCGCCCGGGCTCCGACACTGCTCGAATGCGCCGCGGCCTGGATCGTGCGGCACCGGGCGGCGACCGCAGCCGGTGCGGCGGTGCTCCTGAGCGTGCTGGCGGGTTTGGGGGCCACCTGGTGGCAACTGAAGCGTGCGGAACGCTTCCTCGGTGAATCGGAACGGGCAAATCACGAACTGCTGCGTCAGGACATCCGCCGCAGCCTTCAGGAGTTTCAGGTGAAATCCACGAACGCGTTTCGCCGGGATGCCCTCCACGACTTGACGTTGCTCCACCGCCGTCATCCCACGAACCGCCTGGTGGCCGCCCGCCTGTGGATGACCCTTCTGGAACGGCATCATCCGCTTCGCCGGCTGGCCCCGCTGATCCATACCCACGAAGTCTGGAGCACGGCGTTCACCCCGGACGGCACCCAGTTGCTCACGGCGTCCGTGGAATCACCGTTCAGCGTCCACCTGTGGGACCTCGGCACCGGGGCGCATCTCGGAACTGTGCCGCATGACATTTCCGTGGCACCCATCGTCATGGATCGGACCGGAGCCCGCCTGGTATGTGTGGATCCCGACGGCCGCCTCCGGGTCTGGAGTCTTCCTGGATTGACCGGGGTGGATGGCCCATGGACCCAATTCCCTCAGGCACGACAGGCGGCGATCTCGCCATCGGGCACGACGCTGGCGGCGACCGATTCCGGACGACGGCTCTCGGTTTGGAGCATCGGGGAACGCACCCTGGCCTGGGAAACCGAACTCGAGGACGGCCCACACCGGCTTTGCTTCTCCAGCGATGGGCGGCACCTCGTGGCCGCCGGGGGGAGCGGCCGGGCCACGCTCCTGGAAGCCGCGGGCGGCGGTCCCCGGGCGACCATCAACTCCTCCATCGGGGCGTTGAAGTGGATCGAGGCTTCGCCGGATGGGCGGGGTGTTCTTCTGGTGGGTGACAAGGGGGTGTGGTTTGAGACGGATCCGCTGTCCGGCAACCATCATTTGGAGTTTTCCTGGACCAATCAGACGATCCAGGCGGCTCGAATTTCCCCGGATGGCGAACACGTCGCGATCGCCACCCATGAGGGATGGCTTGGGGAATACTCGCTTCGGACTCGTGAACCCACCCGCCGAAACCTCGATCTCGGGAGGTTCACCGATGATCTCACGTATTCGGAGGTCAACTCAGACCTTGCACTCACCATGGGCGACGGCGTTGCGTGGTTTTTCCCCGCCGAGCCGGACCGGCGCCGTCCGGAACCGGTGAAAATGGGGGTGTTCGCCTATCAGATCCGTTTCAGCCCGGATGGTCGTTCCGTCGCCGCTCCAGTTTCGGACCGCAAGGCTCACGTTTTCAGCATGCCCCCGCAGCTCGAAGCGGATCCGGTGATGCTGGTTCAAACCAACGTCGTGAAGTGGGCCGCATCCCCGACGGGTACGTTGGTGGCCATCCTGGATTCCGCGGGCACGGTGGGGGTCCGTCGCCTGACTGCGGAGGCGACGTTTGAACCCTGGTTGCATCCCGATGCCCCGATCCGCTCCCTGGACTTCAGTCCCTCGGGCCGCTGGCTGATGGTTCGCGACAACAATGGGCTGGCCCAGTTGATCCCGGTGACCCATCCGGGGGCTCCTCTCCGTCGTTTGCAGCATGACCGGGGACTGGTCCCGGCCTTCGGTTTCGACCGGGAAGAACACAAGTTGATCCTGGCGACCGAAACACAGGCGCACGTCTGGGACATTTCCGCTGAACCGCCGCGAAGGGAGGCGGTTTTTGACGTGTCGAGAGCCCAACGCTTTGTGTTCAGCCCCGACGGAAGCCGGGTCGCCTTGAGAGCCGCAGACTGGATTGCCCGGCTTTACGACACCCGGACCTGGAAGCAACTTCCCGACCTCCTCGCGCACACCGGCCCTGTGAACGCCATTCAGTTCAGTCAGGATGGCCGCTGGGTGGCCACCGGGAGCCAGGACCGGACGGCCCGGGTGTGGCGCGCGTCGGATGGCCAGCCCCTGACGCCCATGATTCAGACGGCGTTCAACGGTCTCGCCCTGGCCTTTCACCCGGACGGATCAGAGCTCTTCACATGTGGCTACCATTCGATCCGGCGGTGGCAGATTCCCGGTGGCGATCCCGATCCACGGGAACTCGCGGCGAGCACGGGCTCGCATCACCTGCGGTACAGCCGGGACGGACGCCAGCTGCTGAGCGCCGGGGGCGGGATCGTCTGGCTGTGGGACACCGACTCCGGCACCCCATTGATGGACCCGATACCGGCCGGCCCGCTCGCGTTCCCGCAATTCTCGACGGACGGAAGGCACTTCCTCATCGTGGACCCCCCGGTTGCGGACAGTGCATCCGGCGACGATGGGAGGCTGACGGTCATCCGTCTGGCGTCGCCGGAAGACATCCCGGACTCTGAATCGCTGTTGGCGATGGCCCAGCTCTGCCTCGATGGCGAGCTGAACGCGAAGGGAGGCCTTGTGCCTCTCGACGCCAGCTCCTTGGCCGACCTCTACCGCAAGGCCGATCCCATCCTTCGGACGGTGCGTCCCTCAAGGATTCGGCAACTGCGCCTTCTCAAGCCGGAAATCGTTTCTCCGTAGGACTCCAGCCTTTTCCTCGAAAACCCTCCGGGCGGCGGTCCTTTTGGCTTGGGCCGGCATTGGCTCGGCCGTTACATCCCGCTGTGGGGATGCGCCGGCCTCGACGCCTTGGCCCAAACCAAAACTCCTCGTCGCAGGGCCCCTTCCAGTTTTCAGACAGGCTGCAGCAGCTTTGGCTTGGAGGACCCATTCGAGAGGGATAGCTTCATCTTGTGGTTCAGAGGGAACGCGAACTCGCAGCGACGGTAGGCCGTTTGCGTGCCTTGCTACCAGCGTTGCGGCGGGAGTTTCCCGTCCATCGAATGGCCGTGTTCGGCTCCGTGGCGCGGGGAGATGACAGCCTTGGGAGCGACATAGACATCCTGGTTGAGGTTGATCCCTCCATCGGTTTGAAGTTTGTGACTTTGGCGGAGCGCCTCGAAACAGAGCTGGGCCGGAGCGTTGACCTCGTCTCACGTCGTGCGCTGAAGCCTGGGCTTTGGGAACGGATCAAGCCGGAGCTGGTGGATGTCGAAGCGTGAAGCGAAATTCCTTGTGGAGGACATGCGCGCGGCGATGGGGAAGATCGCCCGCTACATCGATGGAATGAGCCGCGAGGACTTTCTCCTGGATGAAAGGACGGTGGACGCCGTTGTGCGGAATCTCGAGATCATTGGGGAGGCGGCGAAGCAGCTTCCATCCGAGTATCGGGCGCGGAGTCCGGGGATTCCCTGGACGCAGATGGCCGGGATGCGCAATCGCATCGTGCACGATTACGCAGGGGTGGACCTGGAGATCGTCTGGGAGGTGGTGACGAAAGCGTTGCCTGACTTGGAGAGGATGATCGTGGGGCTTGAGCCTCAAGGGTAGCGGGCGCTTAAGTTCCGCACCCGATTCGGAATCCACAGGTTGGTGGCCTTGCTGGATTCCGGCGGCACGGTGGAGGTCCGGCGTCTGGCTGCGGGGGCGACGTTTTAG